>CAYYZP010000419.1:0-7198 GCA_964476165.1 uncultured Fimbriimonadaceae bacterium | reverse complement strand
GTGGTCTCGTTCTTGTCTACCTGGAAACAGCGGTACAAAGGGGCGCCCGGAACGACGATGGGCGCGCTCGGCTACGACGCCGCCGCGCTCATGATGGACGCGATCAAGCGAGCCGCCACCAAGGACGGCCCCGGCATCATCGACGCCCTCGAAGCGACGGAAAACTTCCTTGGCGTGAGCGGTTCGATTACGCTCAAAGGCATGGGTGGCAACCCGGCAAAACCGGCGCTCGTCGTCGAAGTCACCAAGAGCGGATTCAAACCACGAAAGACGTTCTTGTATGAAGAAATCTACGGTGCGACGCCAGGAAACTAGTTGATCGATCTGGTTGCGCCTCTTCTGGCGGGGTTCGAAGGAAACTTAAGAACCCTGCCAGAACAACTTGTATTAGGATTGCTCACGGGAGCCATCTATGCCCTTATCGCTCTGGGCTACACGATGGTCTACGGTATCCTGAAACTCATCAATTTCGCCCACGGCGAAATTTTTATGCTCGGCGCTTATGTCGGGCTGTTCATCAGTTGGATGGCCATCGGCGACGCGACTACACGGTTGGCGACCGCGATCATCGAACCATCCATCCTCGGGTCGTTGGCGACCGTCATGATGGCCGCAGGATTATTGGTCATGCTCTCGGCGGCGGTCTATTCAAAGTCGAAGGGGAAGAAGGCGACGACGGGCTTGTTCATCGGTACGGGGTGTTTGTCGCTCGGCGTGCTTTCTTACGTGCTAGCGACCTATCAGCCGCAGGCGATCACGATGGTCGTCATGCTCCTGGCGAGCATGGTAGGTTGTTCAATCGTAGGCGTGCTCATAGAGTTTTTCGCGTACCGACCGATGCGCAGCCAGCCTCGAATTGCGGCCCTCATTACAGCAATCGGCGTTTCCCTCCTCATACAGTTTACGGGACAACTTTTTCTTCCAAACGCGCCCCCACCGAGCGTGTCAGAGCAAGTCAACCCATACACGGGATCGATCAGTTTTTATTTGAAGCCCCCGCCTGCGCAAGTGGTCTCGCTCCACCAGCAGGCCGAGCAAGAGTCCAAGGTCAGCACCGAAGCGTTCAACAAAGCGGCAGTGAAATACTCATGGGACACGTTTAATCTTCCAGCCGAAGCGCAGACACTGCGCGAGGCGATGCAAACTTCAGAGCGAAAAGTGCGCGATCTCCAAGGCGAGATGCAGGACAAGTCCGTCGGCATCAACATTCCAACAGGACAAGCGATCATGTTCGTCACCGCGATCGTACTGATGGTCTTCCTGCGTCACCTCGTCATGAAAACGGCGACAGGGCGCGCCATGCGTGCGGTTTCGCACGATTTCGACGCCGCCTCGCTGATGGGCGTCAATGTCAACAAGATCATCACAATCACGTTCATCATCGGCTCTTCACTTGCGGGCGCAGGCGCGATGATGAACGCGACAGTGCTCGGTACCCCCCTCTCGTCGTTTTACGGCGTCCAGCCGGGCGTCAAGGCGTTCGTTGCGGCGGTCCTCGGTGGCATCGGCAACATTCCAGGTGCGGTTCTCGGCGGACTTTTGATGGGTCTCGCTGAAGGACTCGTCGTATGGGCCGGATATTCGAGCCTTAAGGACGCGATCGCGTTCGTCATCCTGATCGCGATCCTGTTGTTCAGACCGGGCGGACTGCTCGGCTCTTCGGCGGTGGAGAAAGTATGAACGGCTGGGCCTCCCGCATTCTTTCCTTGGCGGCGGCGCTCGGCTTCTGTTTTTTGATCGAATACGTTTTTGGTCGGATCGGCGCGGATTATCTTTCGCGCATGGTCTTCCTCGCGGGCATCTACGTGACCTTGTCGGTGAGCCTTAACGTGATCAATGGGATATGCGGCCAGTTCTCCATCGGACACGCCGCTTTTTATCACATCGGTGCGTATCTGGCCGGTTACCTTGCGACCACGATGTTTGCCAAAAGCGGAATGTCCGCACTTCCATGGGTCCTGATGATGATGGTACTCGGGGCCATCGCGGCAGGGATCGTGGGTTTCATCGTGGGGCTCCCTTCTTTGAAACTCCGCGGCGACTATCTTGCTATAGTCACACTGGGGTTTGGCGAAATCATCCGGATCATCACGATCAACATCCAGCAGATCGGGGGATCGTATGGGATCACGGGCATCGAAACGTTTAAGCCGCTCTGGCTTTGTTGGTTTTTGGCGATCGTCTGTATCGCGGTCTCGCGCAACTTGCTCAAGAGCGCGCACGGTCTGGCGTTTTTGGCTATTCGAGAGGACGAGATCGCTGCGGGTGCGATGGGCGTCAACGTCACTCGGACCAAAGTCACCGCGTTCGTCATCGGCTCGATGTTCGCAGGCGCTGCGGGCGTGCTCTTCGCACACCACGAAGGATTCATCACTCCCGACCACTTCAAAATGGAGGTCAGTTTCATCATCCTGACGATGGTCGTGCTCGGCGGAACGGGATCGATTACGGGATCGACTTTGGCCGCCGTCGCGCTGTTTGGGATTCCTGAATATCTTCGCGGACTTAAGGACAGCACCGGAGCGGGCCTCACCGTCGACGGCGCATCATTAGTCGCCGCGTTCGTCGCCGTGATCTTGGTCGTCGCTGCTTTAAAGAGGATAGAAACCCGGCTCCACGTCGGTGCGCTTAAGAAGGCCGGCGCTTACGGCGCCGCACTGGTTGGTGGCCTCGTTTTGCAAAAACTCTTGGCCTTGCCGCTCCACCAGTTTGAGCCGCTCTCAAGTGAGCATTACGAGGTGAGCAAACTCCGCATGATCATCTTTGCGGGAACGTTGATCATCGTCATGCTCCTGCGGCCCCAAGGTGTCTTGGCACACCACGAGTTCAGTTGGAACTGGGTCAAGTCTCTGTTCCGCAGAAAGCCAGCCGAGGTGGGGGCATGAGCGACAAGGTTTTGGAACTCAAGGGCGCGACGATCCGGTTCGGTGGCCTCGTGGCCGTGAACAACGTGACGTTCGACCTTGCCAAGGGCGACCTTTTCGGACTCATCGGCCCGAACGGCGCAGGAAAAACGACTTGTTTCAATCTCATCACCGGAGTCTACAATCCAACGGGGGGGGACGTTCTTTTTCAAGGCAAGAGGATCAATGGGCTGTCACCGCAGAAGATCGCACGAAGAGGGATCAGTCGCACGTTCCAGAACATCCGACTGTTCAAGTCGATGTCGGTCTTGGAAAACGTAGTCGTCGGTGGCTTCCTCCGCCACAAATCGAGCCTCTTGAGCGCCCTCACGTTCATGCCTTGGTCCATGCAAGAGACCGCTGACATGAAGGACGAGGCTATGCGACTGCTCGAAGTGTTGGACCTCGCGAGCGTCGCTTCGGTCCGCGCTTCTGATCTTCCCTACGGCAAACAAAGGAGGCTCGAGATCGCCCGCGCGCTTGCGACCAAGCCGGAACTCTTGCTCCTCGACGAGCCCGCTGCAGGAATGAACCCGCTGGAAAAAGTCGAACTGCAGAAAACGGTCAGACGGATCAGGGACGAGTTCGGGAAAACGATCCTCCTCATCGAGCACGACATGCGGTTTGTGATGGGCGTGTGCGAGAAGATCGTCGTGCTCGACCACGGTGAAGAGATCGCGCGGGGCGAGCCTGAAGAGATCAAGAGCAACCCCAAAGTGATCGAGGCCTACCTCGGCGAACCGGGAAAGTCATAATCCATTCATGCGACGCGTCTTGCTCGCCCTTTGCTTTGTAGCCACGCTGTGTGGATGCAAGTGGGGGTCCGAGCACCGCTTACCCCCACCCACAACCGACCGGTTGCCGAACTCCAAAGACGACTACAAGGTTTACAACCGAATCGGTTTCGATCTTCTTTATACAACAGAGCCGGTGGGGGAGAACCAGTTCGTTGGCCCAATAGCGACCACGACTTTGCTCACTGTCTTGCTCAATGGCTCGTCGGGAGCGGCCCACGACCAACTGCTCAGTGTGCTCAGCACGTCCGAGGCGTCGGCGGACGAGTTCAACGAGGGCCAGCGCGCACTCCTCAATCAAATCGATCTCTATGACAAGCAACCACTCGCCTACGGGGGGGGACTGTGGTCAGTCTGGCCGGTCATGCTGGACAAACAGTTCGTCGCAAACGCTGGATCGATGAACGCGGTCACAGTGAAGAAACTCGGCAACACAGGAATCGAAGCCGTGCGCCTTGTCAACGAGTTCGCATCCGAGCGCACAGGTGGACGCATCCCGACAATCGTGGAAAAACTTGACCGCAAGGACCAGTCGTTCGGGACGGTCGTCACCAGTTTTCATTGGACCGGTGCACCGTTTTATGCCAGTGGGACAATGAGTTTTGATGGCTCTGATGTTCCAGCAATATCCGCGAACGCACACCTTTACTACTCCGATGCGCGCTACGCCTGCGCGACAATCCCACTGGGCGATAGCGGATGCAACCTGACTATCCTCGTTCCCAAAAACAAGACGAAATTGACAGATCTTGAAGACGTTCTCAATGAGTCTGGCTGGTCGCTTCTTTTAGCGTCGATGGTCAAGGCGGAAATTGAAGTCGTGCTCCCGATTATGGATCTTGTGGGGTCGGCGGAACTGCAGAAACCGATCAGCGAAAACGGCGCATACTCGCTTTTCGAGGACGATTGCAATCTGCGGCGAATTTCCATCGAAATGGAAAAGGGCTATCGACTGAGCGGGATCAGTGAGGACTTTTCCGTCCAACTTTCTCCCGCAAGTAAAGCAGGAAAGCAAAACTCCGGCTCGTATCCCATCAGCCTTAGGGCCGAAAGGCCGTTTTTTATGGCTGTGTCTGACGCAAAGACGCGCACAGTCCTCTTGATGGGGTTCGTGCACCAGCCGACGATGCTCAATACCGCAAAACCCTGAGCGTGGCTTCCGTGATCTTCGCGACTGAAGGTAGCACGAACGCCTCCAACGGTTTGACCCAAGGCACAGGCGTGTCCAATCGGGTGACGCGCATGGGGGGGGCATCGAGCAGTTCAAAGGAGTCCTGCGAAATGCGCGCCAGAATCTCACCCGCAAACCCACACGTCATCGGCGCTTCGTTGACGACTACGATCCGGTGCGTCTTTCGCAACGATTCGATGATCGTCGCATTGTCCAGAGGCACGAGCGTCCGAATGTCGATTACCTCAGCGGAATATCCCTCTTGCTCAAGGTTAGCGGCCGCTTCAAGGCATTGCCAAACTGTCTGTCCGTAACTGACGAGCGTCACGTCCTCACCTTCGCGCACGATTTTCGCCTTTCCGAGCGGCACGAGCGCGGCATCACCTTCCAAAAGTTCCTCTACGATCTTCCTGCTTCGATACAGTTCTTTGATCTCGTAAAAAATGACCGGGTTTGGATCGCGCAAGGCGGACTTCAAGAGACCTTTGGCGTCCGAAGGAGTCGAAGGGCACACGACCTTGAGGCCTGGCGAATGCGCGAACCACGCCTCGTTCATCTGACTGTGATAGAGCGCGCCCCCACCGTAGGCGCCCGCCGGCCCACGAATGACCATCGGGATCGAGACCTCTCCAGCGGTGCGATAATGATACGTCGCCGTGGTGTTGACGATCTGGTCGAACCCGCACGAGATGAAATCGATGAACTGCATCTCGCACATCACTTTTTTGCCGTTGAGCGCGGCGCCGCATCCGACGCCGATGATCGCGGCCTCGCTGATCGGCATGTCGACCACGCGCTGTGATCCGTACTTCGCCTGCAGGCCATCGGTCACTCCGAACGCCCCCCCCAATAGTCCGATGTCCTCGCCAAGACAGATCAAGTCCGGATCGCGCTCCATCTCTTCGAACAGCGCTTGCTTGAGCGCGGTCAGATAGTTCTTCGTCGTTCGCTCGGTCATTTCGCGTGCTACTGCCATGTGCCGTCCTCCGCGAAAACCCACATGCCGCCTTCTTCCTCCGGCGGGACTTTCGAATTCAACGCGAACTCGACCCCTTCTGTCATATAGTCCACGACCTCTTGGGGGAAATCCTGATCCGTGATCTCGTTTGCGCCCTTGTTCTCCGCTGGGTGCCGCTTAGATTCTTTAAGAGTAAGCACTCCCATTTCCACAAGGCGACGCTTGTAAACCGCGATCGGGTCGCGGCTCCGACCTTCTTCCACATGGTCCTTGTCGCGATATTTCACCGCACGGTCGTCGTCGTGGTCGCCGTGTCCGTACGCGCGGAAAGTCTTGCACTCGACGATGCTTGGTCCCTTTCCGCTGCGCGCCCACTCGACTGCCTCCATCACTTTGTCGTACACGTCGAGCACGTCCTGGCCGTCGGCGATGAGTCCCGGAATGCCATAACCTTTCGCACGGTCCGCGACGTCTTTTGTCGGCACTTCAAGATGGACCGGTGTGCCGAACGCCCATTGGTTGTTCTCAATGATCGTCACGACCGGAAGTTTGTGGATCGCCGCAAAGTTAATCGCCTCGTGGAACACGCCCTGTGCCGTCGATCCCTCGCCGTTGTAAGTGTGGACCACCGAGTCTCCACCATTTAATCGGTCCGCATACACGACTCCCGCCGCGACAGGAATCGTTCCAGCGAGCATCGATGTCGAATGGATGATTTTTTTCTCACGGCTCCCGATGTGCGACCAGTTGTCGCGCGCGCGCCCCGGAGAGTCCGCGCGTCCCCACACTTGTGCGCAAACGGTGTTGATGCTCATGCCGATGCGGTCGTCGTTGCGCCAACCCGACTTGAAGTCTTTGAGAAAAAACGCGGGCATGTCGCGGTGGATAGGGGATATCCAGTCCGTCGGCTTAAGTCCATAAAGCGAACCCACGATGACGGCCTCTTGGTTGTGCGAAGAATAAAGGGTGCCCTTTAGTCGGCCCCGCTTCTTTTCCCGGATCAGCCGGACGTCGAAGTAACGGGCCAAATAGAGTTGGCTGAGCAACTCGCGGTGGTCTTTCGGGCTGAGCCGTTCGTGGAACTGCATGGATCTGCCGTTCGGCGATTTGATCTTTGTCTTACTGGCGCTTGAACCAGAACTGTCGGTTAAAAATGTCTCCTGACCCACGTCCTTCATCCTTGAGGGGCCGCCATTTTACCCGCCCACCTTGCTTCATTCTCGGTTCAACGGCCCATCAGCAAGAGCGGCTCATGGCGTGGCTCAGCCTGTTTTTCAGGCTAATTCGTGAACAGAAGTTGTTCCTAGTTGTCACCTCTCCTGAGCCTAGAGAAGTCGGTGTTGGAGTCACCTCCCCCTGAGCCTAGGGAGAG
>CAYYZP010000418.1:0-1935 GCA_964476165.1 uncultured Fimbriimonadaceae bacterium | reverse complement strand
TAGGGGGCGTGAGGCCTCGGTGGACGTCGTATACGCCTCGACCCGGCACGGCACGGTCCTTGTCAGGTTCACTTTGGTTAAGCCGAAAAACGCCTGGCAGTTGGACGCGGCCCGGGCGACGGGCACGATCGTCAGGTGAGTCTGGTTTAATGGTGCAACGATGAAAACGAGCGGACGAGTGAACATTGCTGTGATCATTGCCGGTGCGTTCCTTGTGGGGCTTGGCGCGATGACGATGTTTTCAGAGCCTACGGCAAGCGACGTCGCTGCGGACTTTATGGCCGCTATGACCAAACTCGACGCGGACGGATTGACGAAATACAGTTATGTGGAAGGCGCAAAGGAAGACGAACTGAAGAAGCAATGGAAATATATGACCGACGTCGTTGCACCTGAGTACACGTTCAGTTATGAGATCAAGGGCGTGTCGATCGTCTCGAAGGACTCGGCGACTGTATGGATGATGTTCACGAAGCACGCTGGGATCGACGGCGTATTTGAGGAGCGCTTCGAACTCCCGATGACTAAGACGGAAACTGGCTGGAAGGTCGATTTACTTTCTGTGAGTCGAGACTTCTTGCCTGGTCTGCCACGGTAGTGCGATGACTCGCTCGCTTGCGTTTGTCTCTTTCTTTTTTTTGTTCGGGATTAGTCTTGCCGACCGACTTCCAAACGTGATCTTGATCCTTGCGGACGATTTGGGTTACGGAGACCTGTCGTGCTATGGGAACACGCGGTTTGCGACTCCTAACCTTGACAAGTTGGCTACCGAGGGAGTTCGGTTCACGGATTTTTACGCGGCCTCTGCTGGTTGTACGCCTTCTCGCGCCGCGCTTTTGACGGGGTGCTATCCGATGCGCGTTTCATTGCCGCACGTTTTGGCGCCTTCGAGCAAAGAGGGGCTCAAAGTTGCAGAAGAGACCCTTGGAGACTTGTTGCGGGCCAAGGGCTATGCGACGGGGATGTTTGGAAAGTGGCATTTGGGCGCGTTTCCAACTTTGTCTCCGCTCGTACACGGGTTCGATGAGTTTTATGGATTGCCGTATTCAAACGACATGTGGCCCGCGAACGACACGAATTATCCGCCGCTGTTTATTTATGATGGATTTGCGAAGTCGGAGGAGATCAAGACGATCGCCGACCAAGGACTGTTGACACGAAAGTTCACAGAGAACGCTTTGAGGTTTATCCGGCGCAGAGGTTCGCGGCCGTTTTTCTTGTATTTGGCTCACCCTATGCCGCATGTGCCGATCAGCGCGTCGCCCGCGTTTTTGGGCAAGAGCAAAGCAGGGCTGTATGGCGACGTGGTGCAGGAGATCGATTGGTCGGTCGGTCGGATCGTGCGCGAACTCGAGCGGCTGAAGATCGACAAGGATACGATGATTGTTTTCACGTCGGACAACGGCCCCTGGATCCCTTATGGTGAGCACGCCGGAACGACTGGCGGCTTGAGGGAGGGGAAAGGCACGACGTTTGAGGGGGGGTTCCGGGTTCCGGCGATCTGGTGGTGGCGCGGGACGCTGAAGCCTCTGGTCGTCAAGGAAGTCGTGACTGCGATGGACGTGCTGCCGACGATCGCGCGCATGACTGGAGCGGCCCTGCCAAATTTGCCAATTGATGGGAAGGACATTTCGTCGTTGCTTAGTGGCGGGGGGGGGGCGGAGTGGGAGGCGCGTCCTTTCTTTTTTTATTGGCCCGATGAGTTGCAGGCTGTGCGCGTGGGAAAGTGGAAACTGCACGTCGCTCACTCGCACCGGCACCAGTCTGGCGCGCCAGGTAAGTTTGGTAAGTCCGCAGGTGAAGAGACGGCTGAGATTGGAGTGTCTTTGTTCGATCTTTCGATCGATCCTGGGGAGACGACTGATCTGTCTGAGAAGTTTCCGGACGAGGTCAAGCGGCTGATGAAACTGATCGTCGATCAGCGGCTGGTGCTGG
>CAYYZP010000417.1:0-4192 GCA_964476165.1 uncultured Fimbriimonadaceae bacterium | reverse complement strand
CTGCGTTCGATCAGCGCGAGCCGGTCGTCATCGAAGAAAACGAGCCCCCACCCGCCGACTAGTCTTTCGTGAAGACCGCCTTGTCGAGGTCGACGCCGAGCACCGCCTTGCTGATTTGATTGAGGGCGTCGTGCGTGCCCGTCAAGTGGACTGTACGATGCGTGTGCTCATACGAGGAGCCGGGCCCGAGTGACAGAGCGGGCGAACTCGTCTCGAGTTCGTAAAACGGCCCCAAGGGTTTTTTGCCCGGCTCCGGTGGGCCGTCATTGTAACTGTTCACGACATCGCCTGCAAAAGGGTCGTCCTGATGCTTGGTCCACTTGGAGTTTACATAAGCAGAGTGGCTCTGGGTGCGGTTGTACTGGACGATCGTGAGAACTTTGTTGACCGGATCGTAACTGCCTAAAACACCTTTTGCAGAGTAATAAGGAAGTCCGATTTTGCTCCTGTACTTTCCGTCCGCCTTGAAGAGCAAAAAGCCATCTTTGATTTGCAACCGATCGGCTGGCACTTTTCCAAAATAGTCGTCGTTGAACACGATGCCTTTCTGCTTGACTCCATCGACTGGAACGACCACGTTCGTGGTGGGGGAGTGCTTGTACATTCCCAATATCCAAACTGAGAGAAGCCCAGATTCCTTGTCCCAGGTCGTGTCGCCTTCATTGGTCAGTTCGTTCTTCGTCTCATAGGAAACTGCTTTGACTCCTTCCGGTATTCTTGTTCCGAGAGTCTTCTCCACAGTGGCGACATCGAGCAATGACACCGTCCTCTTTATTCCGACATCGAACGTTGTGCCAGAGTAGTTCGTGATCGACGCAGACTTTGTAAACGTCACTTCAGACTTCGTCTTGCTCGATACTTCGTAAGGTTCCGAATCAATTAAAGCGGGCGTCTGCCATGCCGCCAAATTTTGATCGTCCCCTGCCTTGAAGAAAACTGAGAACTGCCCCCCCTCCGGACCGATCCAAAACCGGTCTTCCCCGCCATAGACGGTTATGTGCGGCTGCACTTGGTCTCTTTCAATGACTTCGTGGTTGATCCATCCGAGTCCCACGCCCGCTTTGGAGTCGAAAGCGCTTGTCATCACGCGGCCCTGATACTTTGGAACAACCGCCACTGCCTCTCCGCTGGATCCCGTCAGTTCGATCACTTCCACGCGCTTTCGCATGAACGCAACGTCCTGCGCGTAATTCATAGGCGCCGCTCCTGCCGGTTGAGAGGAATACGTAGAGCCGGTCGGCTGTTGGACGTCACCGCCGCACCCCGCAACAAACGCGATGGCGACGAAAAGCAATGCTTGACGCTTGAACCTCATACCACACGAAATTATATCGTCTATCCCTTAATGTACGCGCCAACAGGCTCTTGTGGTCGGCTCGGTTTACCGATGTCCTGCGCGGTAGCGACGTGCTCGATCATGCGCTGGTTCGGCACCCTAACCGGCACGAGCATCGAGACGCCCGGCTCTTGCATCGTCACACCGAACCAAGCGTCGGCTTCTTCCATCGTGGTTGCGTTGTGCGTGATGACGATGAACTGCGAGGCTCTGCAAAACTCTCGCACTACATTGACGAATCGTTCGACGTTTCGCCCGTCGAGCGGCGCGTCCACCTCGTCCAGCACAACGAGCGGGCTCGGCTTGACCTTGAGGAGCGCGAACAGGAACGCGGTCGCGCTCAGTGCCCTTTCGCCTCCGCTCAAGAGTTCCAGCCTTTGTCGTTTCTTGCCAGGGACGGTGACTTGTATCTCGACTCCGCTGTCCAGCACGTTCTTCTGGTCGACGAGGTCGATCGTCCCCTCTCCCCCACCGAACATCTTGACGAACATTTCGGAAAACGCCGTCTGGACTTGGGCAAAGGTCGTCACGAACCGATCGCTGGTCAACCGGTCGAGTTCCGCGATGCTCTCCATGATCTCAGCCTTACCCGCAAGAATGTCCTGAGACTGATTGTTGAGTTCGTCGAACCGCTCTGACAGCCGCTCGAACGCCTCCACCGCGCCGAGATTGACGTCTCCCATTTCTTTAAGTTCTTTGCGAAGCGCGGGGACGAGTTTCGGCGCGTCGTCGGGGACCTCTGTGGTGGGGGCAAGATTGATCGCCTCGTCCTGTCCGATCCCATATTCCTCCAAAAGCCTTTGCACCGAGACGATGCGCCTCGCGTCTTGGCGCGTCTTCTGGATCTCTGTGTTGTGGGCCGTTTCTGACATCGAGCGCGACGTCTTCTGTGCAGATTTCGCTTCGTCTGAGAGCGCGATGTTCTTCTCGATCAGTCCGCGCTTCCTCTTGGTGTTGTCGTCGATCTCGTCTTGGAGCGCGTTGACCATCGACTGCAAGGACTCATGCTCCTCGTAGTGCCTCGCGGCTAGTGCGCTGAGTCGCCCGCGCTCGGGACCAAGGTTTTCGGTGCGCTCAATGCGCTGTTGCTCGGAGAGCGTGAGGTTTTCAAACCGCCTTTGCGCCTCGATGCGCCTCGAAGTCGCCTGATGGGTGCGCGCCTCGGCTTCTTTGAGGCGTAGGCTGGCCTGGTCGGCATCGGCAGACTTCGACGCCAACTGCCGCAAGACTGAGTCGCGTCTCTCTTCAATCGCCTGTTCGTCAATCGGTGTGACTACTTCTCCTGTTTGTGACTTAAGTTGTTTGGCTTCCGTATTGAGTTTTTCTGCGGCGCGTTCGGTCGCTTGCAACTCGTGTTGGAGGCCCATGAGCCAGCCCTTAGCCTCTTCATGTTCGACGGACTTTTGTGCAAGTTGTCCACGGGCCGACTCGATTTTTTCGACCAGGTCTGCGCGCTTCTTTTCCAGTTGCTTGGAGCGCTTTTCATTCTTATCAATTTCTGAGTTCAGAGCCGCTATCTCGCGTTCGATCTTTGCGAGATCCGATTTTCTTTGGACGATTCCAGTCGCAGTCGAGGACGTGCGCCCGCCAGTCACGCCCCCAAAAGCATGGATCACATCGCCGTCCACTGAAACGAGCCGCTTCCATCCAGTTGTCTTGGCCAATCTGAGCCCGGTTTCAAGATCTTCGACCAAGACGACACGCCCAAGAAGGCTGTCGATCACCGGTCGGTGCTCCTTAGAACAAGTGACGGCTTCGCTCGCAAGTCCAATTACGCCCTTTGCTTTAAGCACGGCTTTGAGGTCTTCACCTGGTTTGGGCGACGTGACGAGCGTGACCGGTTGAAACGTCGCGCGTCCGAGCCTATTCTCCTTAAGGAGCGCAATCGCCTTTATTGCCAGCGATTCGTCCGCGACGATCAAGTCGTTGCTCGAAGAGCCAAGGGCCGTGTCGATGGCGAGAGCGTGTTCTTCCCCCACCGTAACGGCTTCCCCCACCGGGACGTATTCTCCTTTGAGTTCTCCGCTTTTGACAGCCTCGAGCACGGCGCGGGCTCCCTGCGTTAGACCTTCGTGGGCTTCGAGCGTCGCTTGGATGCCGCTCTTGCGCCCTTCTAAGACAGCGATCTTGCTCAGGATTTTCCGCGACTCGCCGGCGTGTGATTCTTCTTCACTTCTAAGTTCGTGTATGTCCTTTTCGGCGACCGAATAAACTGTCTTTGTCGCAGTGAGCGACTTTTCTATTTCGACTGAGTTCTTTGAAGCCTCTTTAATCGCGCCTTTCAACTCCGGAAGTGCCTGACTCGTGCCTTTGAGTTCTTCGTCGATCGTGTTGAGTCGCTCGTCTCGGTGGGCCCTCTCAAGGGATATCCGCTGGTTTTGGCTCACAACCTGTCGCGCAGCCTGTAGTTCGGACTCGGCATCGCGAAGAGCATGGGTCAGTGTCCTTGCGCTCTCGTCCGCGCCGGAAAGTTCGATGCGCAGCGAATCGAGAGAAGATTTTTCCGCATCTTCTTCTTTCAATGTTGACTTGAGAGCGGCGGCGGCTTCGTGAACGCGCTGGACGCCTTCTTCGGACTCTCCGACAAGGGTCGATTCGACCGCATCGAGGCCCTCGAGTTTGCTTTGGGCCACCTGGAGCGCGGTGCTCGCATGTTCGAACGCCGCCTGCGCCTCGCGGTGTTTGAGCCTGATCGCTTCGGTCAGGTCTTCGATCCTTGCGGTCTCTTCCGTGACTTCGCGCGCGGCTTGCTCGAGTTCCTCCGAGCGGTTCGCTTCGTCCTCGGCGGTCTTCATCGCGCTGATGAGTTTTTCTTCGAGTTCGTCGAGTTTTTGGACCGTATCGGCGATTTCCTTG
>CAYYZP010000416.1:0-12586 GCA_964476165.1 uncultured Fimbriimonadaceae bacterium | reverse complement strand
AGTGGAAGACAGAAGAGACGTTTTTTGCGACAGTCACACACTATGACCCCGCCTTCTATGTCGCGCGAGTCAACATCGCCGCCTCGCTCGACACTTCAGAGGCCGACGCGATCCACCACGTCGAATCGTTTTTGGACTGGGTGTACAAGACGCCAACATGGAGAGACAAGGGCACAGCAATCAGGTTGTGGGAGGACGATCCCTCGGTCGAACAGAGGATCAAGGACAACGCAGGCACCAAGGTTCCTCCTGACGCGTTCATGGCAAACGCTTTTCTCAATCTAGGATTGAGCCAATTGCGAAACGCGCAGATCGACAAGGGAATCGCAACTCTCGAGACTGCGGTCTCTTTCAACCCTCTCGACTCGAACATTCATGCAGGGCTCGGAGAAGCCTACGCCAAAAGGGGTTTGGACGAACTCGCAGAAGACTCCTTTATTAAGGCGATCAAGATGCAAGAGTGGAACGCCCCGGCGCATTTGGAATACGCATATCTGCTCGTAAAGAACAAACGGTATGACGAGGCAGAGTTCGAACTCCGAGCGGCGATCAAGTGGCTCCCCCGGCACGGTGTGCCCTATCTTAAATTGGCCACGCTCCTTGCGAAACAGGGCAGACGCGAAGACGCGGTGGGGGTATTGCTACTGGCCGTAGAAAAAGGGGCGATCACACAGCACAACGCGGACGACCTGATCGCTACGCTGCCCGGACCGTCAATCGCCGACGATCCCGGCGGCCATCCAGAGCACTAAGTAAGTCGCTTTCAACCGCCTGCGGGAGATGAGAGGGTCATTTTCGACCTCGCGTTTCGCTTTCTCAACGTCTCCGTGTTTGAAAAAAAGCAGTCCGCGCATATCCGTGTCTTCTGCGAACGGACCGGCAAACCCTAGTTCGGCGTCCTTCATCATTCCGAAGATGTGTCCAAGGTGAGCCATCTGAAGTTCGTTCGCCTCTTTCTCAGGAATCTCTGTCTTGTCCTCTCCTCGATCGAGGACGACGAACACGTACGACTTCATTTCCACGGGCTCACGCCATTTTTTTACGATCCCCTTAAGAGTTATCCACGTGTGCAGATCGACGCGCAAACGGTCGCCTTTGACAAACGGGTCGTTCGCAAACTCTTTCATGACGTCCTCTTTCGTCTTAAGAACGTCTTGTTTGAGGATCAAAATGCCGCGACGCGCCTGGTCGCCCGCGAACGGTCCCGCCGCAATCGCCTTGCCCTCGTCTGAGAGCCTCGTGAGGTTGGCAAGGTGGCCCTTTAACTCCTCTTTCCTCTCTTCATCATTCATAGGGTTCTTGTTCTCTCCTCGATCGAAGAAAACGAACCAATAGGTGTCGAGTTGGATGTTATTCGCGTCCTGTGCCATCGATGTCATTGCCAAACCGCCGAAGGTCAAAAGTGCAAACAGTCTGCCCATTCGTAGATTATCGCAGATCGCCTGTAAACGGTTCCATAATCGTAACCAATTAAAGTAAATGGGCCAGCGTGCTGGAGGAAGCACGACTGGCCGTGTGGGAGCGGGGTGGTATGAGGCTACTTTTTTCGACGACGGGCGATCAATCCTGCGATTCCAAGGCCAAGAGCCGCCATGCTCGCGGGCTCTGGGACGGGAGCGACTTTCGCCGAACCTTCGCCGAGTTCGATACCTTGGATGTGGAGCATCCCTTGGATAGCATCGTTCCCGCCGGTGGGGGACGACATGGCGAGAAACGTCGAACTGTCGAGCCCAGTACCCGAGAGAGTCCACTAAACCGAGTCGCCGACATTGATGCGGTTAGCATTGTTCGTGAGAAAATCGATGTCGAGGTCGAAACTGTTTCCCGCATTCGAGAAAGCGTCCTCGCCCCATTCGATCGATTCGATCGGAGATCCGAAGTCCGCAGAGAGATCGAGCGGGATGAACGCCATGTTGAGCCAAAGTTCCGAGAGGAACTGCGGATCGACCGACGACAGATTGTGCGTCAGTGTCATCGTCACTTCGTCGGACCCGGTGTCTGCGATAGTAAGCGTCGCCCAGTCGGAGCCGGCGGGCATCTGGCCCGTGACCAAACTGTTGAAATCTAACACCACGTCCGCAAACGCGGCTTGGGAGACTATGGTTGCGCCTGCCACCAGGGCGAGCGCTTTCAAACGAATGTTCATTGTAATCCTCATGCCGGAAATCCCGGCTCACGCATTGCTTGCTGGCAAACCCCGTGCCGAGGGTCGGGGCGAAGAAGTAAGCAGGTAAAAATGCGGGAGAGTGCTGAGTGATGTTCGTCGCTAGACGCTAGACGCTTGACGCTCGACGCCCGACCCCTCGACCCTTGACCCTTGACCCCTGACCCACATTCCCCACTCACTTCCCATACTCGTACTTCCCATTGTGCGCGTCCTCGATATACAAGGCAAGTAGAGCTACGGAAGCCTTGAGGTCCTTCTTGTGGATCGTCTCGTTGACGGTATGCACATAGCGCGTGGGGATCGAGAGAGTGAACGACGGAATGCCGCCGTGCTGTCTTTGCACCCCCCCCGCATCGGTTCCGCCCATCCCGAGGATTTCGATCTGGTGGGGGATTTTGTGCTTCTTTGCAAGCGACAAGAAGTGCTGGAACAGTTTCGGATGGCAAATGAGCGAAGAATCGAGGAACTTGATCGCCGTCCCATCGCCGAGGCGCGTGACGGCCAGTTCGTCAGGAATACCAGGGATGTCGTTGGCGAGGGTGATGTCGATCGCCACGCAAATGTCGGGTGCAAGACCGGAACCCGCCGCCGTCGCGCCACGGAGCCCGATCTCCTCTTGCACGGTCGCAATGGCATAGACGTCGACCGAGTGCGACTTGACCGCCTTCATCGCCTGGATCATCACGTAGACGGCCACGCGATCGTCCATGGACTTACACGTATAGAGGTCGCCCATCTGCTGGAAAGACCGGTTCATCATAATCATGTCGCCGAGTTGCACTGACTTCTTGGCCGACTTTTCATCAAGGCCGATGTCGATGAAATAGTCGTCGGTGGTGAGAACCTTGGCCGCGTCTGCAGGGGTCAGCATGTGCTTCGGCTTTGTGCTGGGCATCATCACGCCGTTGATGTCCCCACCCTGTGTGTGGACGATGACGCGCTGCGCGGCCATCATGCGCGGGTCCCATCCGCCGAGCGGTTGAATCCTGAGAAAGCCCTTGCCGTCGATGTACCGCACGACGAAACCGATCTCGTCCATATGCGCGGCGAGCATCAGTTTTTTCGGCTGTCCCTTGCCAGGTTTTTTTGTCGCCTTCTTCTTGCAGATCATGTTGCCGAGGAAGTCGACGCGGATCTCGCAGATGCCCTTGAGTTCTTTGCGGACGATGTCGCGAATGGAGTCTTCCTGTCCCGGCACACCATGCGCCTCGGTCAGAGTCTTTAGCAGTTGCACGCTCATGACAGGGTTTTACCTCCGCGATGCCTGTGCGGGTTCCCTTTGCTGCGTCAGTGAAGGAGTGTAAGGCACGCGGATTTCTCAGTTGAGGGATCAAGCAAGAACACACAACAAATTAAATAAGGACGGTGGCGGTAAAGGCGACCGTGTCTATGCTCTCGACGTACACGCCGACGCCGCTTTGGAAGTCGGCCCAGAGGTCACCCCGTCCACGCCTTGAGAGTCCGGTCTGGTCGCGTACCGCCCAATGAGATATTCAACGACTTGGGCCAGGGCTTCTTGATAGCCAAACTCGTCAATCTTGGCTTGGATCGGTTCGTCCTGGGCGGCCTGCTGATCCTCGGCGGCTACAGCTATGTCCGCCGCCGCGAGGGGGGGGGAGAAAGCTTAGGGTCAAGGGGAACGGACTTCAAATGGACGAACCCCCACCCGGTTCGACGGTCCTCACCGGCCTCTCCCCAGGCTCGGGGAGAGGTGATCCCAACTTTTATCAGGATTGTTCGCTTGAAAGGAGTCGATTCACTTCTTGAAGGGTTTTGGGAACGCTTTGATTCACAATCTGCCAAAGAATCTCATCCGATATCCCGAAATAGACATGAAACAAGAGGTCGCGCAAGCGACCAATTGCCCGCCAGTCGACACTTGGCGCTTTCTGCTTCGTCTCCTCTTCTAAAGCCTTGACTGCTTCGCCAGTAATTCGGAGCGAATAGACAACCGCAAAGTAGACTGCTTCGCTGATTACGAACTAATCGATACTCATGCCGCTTGTCAATCTTATGACTCGTTCAAGGTTTTCTTTGACGTCACGGAGACGGTCGAGCGGATCACGCGACACGTACTGCCTCTTTGAGGACTTGATCGCGATAAGTCGGCTTAAGGGCTTCGACCATCACGAGGTCCACTCTCTTACCAAGCGCTTCTTCCAATCGCTCAATGATTCGGCAATAAGAACCATAGTCAGCGTGTTTCATTGTGAGAAGGAGATCGACATCGCTTTCTTGTGTCGCATCGCCCCGTACGTGGCTTCCGAAAAGCCGCAGTTCCGTAACTCCTAGAGCAATGAGTTCTGGCAATATCAACCGGATCGTCTGCGTGATCTGTTCGGTGCCCACAAGAATAGTATATCTCTCAAATTGCAGCCCCTCACTCGGTCCGGCCGGCCTCACCGACCTCTCCTCAGGCTCGGGGACAGGTGACTCGTCCCACATTTCTCTGGGTACGAAGCGGAACCGATCGCTAGGTAACATGATTGGACAAATATGCCCCGAAACGTGATCATAATCGGCTCAGGCCCCGCCGGGTTCACGGCGGCCCTGTACGCAGCCCGTGCAGATCTCAAGCCGCTCATGTTTGCCGGAGAACAACCCGGCGGCCAACTCATGATCACGACCGACGTCGAGAACTACCCCGGCTTTCCGGACGGCGTCATGGGGCCCGAGATGATGGCGCTTTTCCGCAAGCAGGTCGAGCGGTTCGGTACTGAGGTCCGCGACGAGACAGTTACAAAAGTCGATCTGAAGGGCGACGTCAAGAAAGTTTGGGTGGGGGAGACCCTCTATGAATCCTACACCATCATCATCGCCACTGGCGCGGACGCGAAGTGGCTCAGTCTGGAGAGCGAAGTAACGTTTGGTGGCTATGGCGTAAGCGCCTGCGCAACGTGCGACGGATTCTTCTTCAGAGGCAAACATGTCGCCGTCGTAGGTGGGGGCGACACCGCGATGGAAGAAGCCCACTACCTGACAAAGCACGCAAGCAAAGTCACCGTTATCCACCGCCGCGACGCGTTCCGCGCCAGCAAGATCATGCAACAGCGCGTCATGGAGAACCCAAAGTGCGAGATCGTTTGGAACACCGGCGTAGAAGAAATCACCGGCGTCATGGAACCGCACAAAAAAGTCACCGGCATAAGGCTAAAAAACACCATCGACGGCAAACAAAGTGAAATGCCCATCGACGGCGTGTTCATCGCGATCGGCCACAAGCCCAACAGCGACCTTTTCAAAGGGGCCCTCGAAATGGACGGAGTCGGATATGTCAAGGTCGAGCCCGGAACCACCAAGACCAAGGTCCAGGGAGTGTTCGCGTGTGGCGACGTGACCGATCCGCATTATCGCCAGGCCGTCACGGCGGCGGGCACCGGCTGCATGGCCGCCATCGACGCCGAGCGGTATCTTTCGACGATTCCCATCCATGCTTAGTGACATCACCCGCCATTCCAGTCGTCAAAAAGTAGAGCCTCCATGTTGCTGTTAGCCGCGTACCTTCTGTGTCCTGCCCAGCAAGACCGGCTCCAACTCCCCGACGTCTCGTTCCTCCGCGAAATGCGCCTGAACAGCGTTGACAAGGGCGGCCAGTTCACCCTCATCCAGGCTGAGAACAAGAAACTCGAATCGCCCAAACTTTCCCCCCTCAACGGGTGGTCCTTTGAACACGTCACTTCAGGTTACGCACGGGACAATCTCCAGGACAGTTTCAATCTTCGCGTCCGCGTCTTCAACCAATACCGTCCTGACGCAAACGATCCGACCGACTACGTGGCGCGCATGTTGATGCGATTTTGGGAGTTCAACCGTTGGCGCTTAAACGTGGACCATTCGAGCGCCCTCCACTTAAAAAGCGTCGACGTCTACCTCTGCGCGGGGGGGGAGCCTGGCGCGGAACAGAAGACGATGGAAGACCCCTATCAAAGCGACGCTTCAGGCGGCCCTGCGCGCGTCAGCAACATCTATGTCTACAGCGTCCCGACCCTAAAGGATCGCATCGAGTTCGCGCGCGAAATCGCCCACGAATACGGCCACGCCACCTGGCCTCCAATGGGTGGCTACACAGGCCCCGAGGAATGGGTCAGTGGCGATATGGGCGAAAGGGTCTTTATGATGTGGCTCGTCCAGGCGTTAAAGGCCAACAAACTAAGCGTGGACGACGTGATGCAGGCTCCTATGGCCGACCTTCAAAAATACTTCGACGTCAGCGTCCTCCCCGATCTCAAGCGCGTGGCGACCAAAGGAGTCAACCGGAAACTGCTCGAAGGAAGAGGCAAAGAAGCCTACGCCGAAGCGCTCGGAATGGTGACCTACGCCGCAGCATTGCTCCCACCCAAAGTGTTCGGCCGTGCCCTCCTCTTGACCAAAGACCGACGGGCTGCAAATTTTGAACAGGCCATTTTTGAAGCCATCCGTGAAACGACCCAAATTGAACTGACGGTTCCAGAAGGGCTTCGCGGCCTAGCCATCTGGGTTCCACTGGCCCAAAGCCAGATCAAAGGCGCCAAGGTCTTGGCAACGGTCGGAAAATGGGCGAAAATCCAGCCAACTTCGGCCAAGATGAGCCTCCTTACGTCTATTTAGCCCAGCCTCACCCTGAAGAAAATACGGGGAGTTCCGATAACGATACTGACAGCCCAGATCAGGGATTTTTCAACCTGCGTCGGACTGCCGGGACTTAGGAATTGTCGGACATCCTTTCGCAAGCAGAGATCGAGGCGCTCCTTACTTCGCTCAATCCGAGCGAAGAAGGCGAACCGACCCCAGAGGCTGGGGCCGCGCCCAAAGTCGTCGGCACTGCTCCCAAGGCGAAGCCCACCAACTTCCTGTCCTACGAACTCTACGACTTCCGCCGCCCGGACAAGTTCAGCAAAGAGCAACTGAGATCGCTCCAAATGCTTCACGAGACGTTTGGTCGCGTCGGTGGCACAAGCCTTTCCGCCTTCCTCAGGAACACGGTCCAGATCGAAATGATCTCGCTCGAGCAGGTTCCTTACGAGGAGTATCTGCGCAGCATCAACCAGAGCGTCTTTGTCATCACATCGATGCCGCCCCTTTCGGGACAGGCCGTCGTCGAGATCGAGTTCTCTCTCGTCTTCGCCATGATCGACAAACTGCTCGGCGGACCAGGACGTACGATCGATCGCACCGTTCTTTCGGAGATCGAAGAACCGCTCGTCAGACAACTCATCGAGCGCATGTTCGCCGCACTCAAGACCGCTTGGGAAGGCATCGTCATCATCAACCCCGGAATCGAGGGGATGGAGACGAGCGCGCAGTTCGTGCAGATCGCCCCCCCCAGCGACATCGTCGTTAGCATCCTCTTCGAGGTCAAAGTGGGGGATATCCGTGGCGCCATGAGCCTCTGCATCCCCTACATGGTGCTCAAACCGATCACGACCAAACTTAGTTCACAGCGATGGTTCACTTCCGGACAGCGCAAGGGGTCCGCCGCCCAAAAATCGCAACTCTTCAACCACGTCAAGAACACACGGGTCGACCTTTCCATCGCGCTCGGTACGGCGAGCCTCAAAGTCAGAGACTTCCTCCAACTGAACAAGGGCGACGTGCTCGTCCTAGACCAGCGACGGGACAAAGACCTCCTGCTCAGCGTGAGCGGAGCACCAAAACTCCTCGGGCAGCCCGCGCTCGAAGGAAAGAGAATCGTTTTCACAGTCACCGAACCCTACACACAGAGATAGAGCCATGTCAGAAATCAGCAACGAGATCATCCAGAAGTTCAGCGGCATCCAAAACCAGATTTGGCAGACCGCTTCGACAACCATGAGCGAGGCGGCGGGATTCGCCATCAATGCTTCTAACCCAGAAACGACCGAGGTCGCGCCAGGCGAACTGTACACCGAAATGTCAGAAGCAAAACTGGTGATCCAGTTCGCGTTCTCTGACTCGCCCGAGTCGCCCCAGATCATCCTGATCGACTCTGGACCGTTCGTCGCCATCGCCACGGCGATTCTTGACGAGAAGATCGAAGAGGTCACCGATGCAACCGTCAATGCGGCGCGGTCCACGCTCGAAGGTCTTGTCCAAGGTATCTGCATGGCCGTCGGAAACATGAGGAACAGCGCGATCATCGCGGCAGGGCTCTCCATTCGGTTTCAAGTGTTCTCGTGCCCGCCAAACCTGATGACTGCCGACAAACTCGTCAAGACCAGTCTGACGTGCTCAGGCGACTCGATCTCTGGAAACATGTCCTGGATCGTCGACGCGGACACTGTCCTGACGATTCTCGGACTGGAATCCAGCGACGTTGAGAGCCCTTCGGCGGGTGGCGATGCCAAGGGTTCTCGGCAGGTCGACGACTCGCTCGACATCCTGATGGACATTCCGCTCCAGATCAGCGTCGAACTCGGTCGCATGACAATGATCGTCAAAGACGTGATCGAACTCGGTTCGGGCTCTATCATCGAGATCGACAAGGCCGCAGGAGAGCCGGTCGACGTCATGGTGAACGGAAAGACCGTCGCTCGCGGAGAAGTCGTTGTCATCGAAGACAATTTCGGAGTGAGAATCACCGAGATTCTCAATCAGCAAGACCGACTGACAAAACTCAAAGAGGCCGCGTAACAATGAGGCGCCTTGGTACTGTTTTCGTCTGCCTGATGACCTCGGTTGCGTTCGCGCAATCGGGCAGTCTGGGTACCAAGGCTGATCTCGTTTCTCACGCTCCGGCGTCCGCCGCAGTTGGCGCTTGGGACGTTCTGCAAATGATCGCCGCACTCGCGATCGTTTTCGCGCTTCTCAAATGGGCGCTCCCAAAGATCGTCGCCAAGATGAACCGCAGAATGGGCTCATCGTCGTCAGACACGATTCGTCTCGAGGAGTCCGCGATGTTTGGCGGCTGTCAACTCCAAATCATTACGGTCCGTGGCCGCACGTTCTTGCTCGGATCGACCCAGGCGGGGGTGAACTGCCTCGCCGACCTGAGCAACCCTGTCCAGCCAAAGGACGAGCCTGCATTTTTTGAACTCGTCGATAGCGCAACTGAAAGCGATCCGACATCGAACCAAGATCTGCTCGCCCTTGAGCGCCTGAAAAGGCTGACCAGTTAGTCATGACGCAAATGGCGCACAACGCAATGACGTGTCGCAGCAAAGCCTTCGAGTGGTTTGTCAAGTTTGGCAGGCCGCTTCTTGTCGTGATCGCCGTGCTCGCCGCCGTCATGGTCTTCGCACAGGGCCAGACGCAACCGATTCCGATCCCAAGCATCAACCTCGGCATTGGTGGCGAGGGTGACAAGGATCAAGTGAACACATCGCTCAAGATTCTTGCTCTCCTAACGATCTTGAGTCTTGCCCCAGCGATCATGATCCTCACGACCGCGTTCACCCGCATCGTGATCGTCCTCAGTTTCATACGCACCGCGCTCGGCACGCAGAACATCCCGCCCAACCAAGTCATCATCGGGCTCAGCCTGTTTCTAAGTTTCTTCGTGATGGGGCCGACCTATAAAAAGATCAACGACACGGCGATCCAGCCTTACATGGCGGCGACGAACCCGATCAGTTTTGAAACGGCCGTCGATCGTGCCGAAGCGCCACTGCGAGACTTCATGCTCGCGAACACCTACGAAAAAGACTTGAATATGTTCCTGAACATGAGGGACGAAAAAGTCAAGAGCCGTGACGACGTTCCAATCATGACGCTCATCCCTGCGTTCGTTATTAGCGAACTCAAGACGTCGTTCGTCATCGGTTTTTACATCTTCTTGCCGTTCATCGTGATCGATCTGATCGTTGCGAGCCTGTTGATGGGAATGGGCATGATGATGATGCCGCCCGTCGTCGTATCGCTTCCCGCAAAACTTCTGGTTTTCGTCCTTGCCGACGGATGGTCGGTCATTGTGAGGGCGCTGCTCTCGGGGTATGCGACGTGAACGAAGGCGTCGTGCTCGATCTCGCCAACCAAGGCATCATGGTCGCCGTCATGGTAACGATGCCGATTCTGGCCGTCGCGCTCTTCTTCGGTCTCGCGGTCAGCGTGTTCCAGGCAGTCACGCAGGTTCAAGAAATGACGCTCACGTTCGTACCGAAGATCATCGGCGCGGCCGTCGTCCTCGGCGTCATGGGTTCGTGGATGCTCGATACGGTCGTCAAGTACGCCAGCGTGTGCTTTGAACAGGCCGCGAGGATCGGATGACCCTTGATTCGGCCCTCATCGTTTCGTTCGTCAGCGCGTTCGCCCGGTGCTCAGCGATGCTTTTGGCATCGCCCATTTTTGGAGGCACGGTCCCAGTCAAGGTTCGCGTCATGTTCAGTCTCGTGGTGTCGTTCGCCCTGGTCCCAGTGGTCCGCGAATACCACACGACCGTGCCGCAAGACCTGATGCAGTTGGTGCTGATCCTGGGCAAGGATGTTGTGATCGGCCTGGTGATCGGCGGCATGGTGCAGATATTCCTCTCCGCCTTTCAAATGGCCGGGTCGTTCCTCGACATCCATATCGGTATCGGCTCGGCCCAGTTATTCAATCCGATGACAGGAGACACGGCCTCGCCGATCGGACAACTCAAGTTCATGCTTGGGCTCGTCCTGTTGCTCATAACGAACGGACACCACCTCATGTTTTGGGCGTTTGTCAAAAGTTATGGGATGGCGGGCCCAGGAATCGACACCATCGGATTGTTGCAGTCGAACCTTCTATTGTTTCTGGGCCAGATGTCGATGATGGCGCTCCAAATCGCCGCGCCCGTCGCCGCGATCGCCGTCGTCATCGATGCGGCTGCGGGTCTCGTCAACAAAGCAGTCCCGCAGACACAGCCGTTTTTGCTCGCACTGCCAGCAAAACTCGGAGTCGGTCTCATTGTGCTGGCCGTCGGTCTCCCCGCGCTCGTGGTCGCGACGCAATCGGGCGTGGACATGACTTTCAGTACGGTTTCAAAAATGTTGGGAGGTTCCTAATTGGCTGAACAACCTGCCGGCGAACGAACCGAGGAAGCCACACCTCGCAAAAGGCAAGAAGCCCGCAAGCAAGGAACCGTTGCCCGCTCCGCCGATCTCGCGGGCGCGACATCGCTGTTAGTGTGCGCGCTCCTGCTCCCCCACGCGGTTTCTGGCATCGGTACTGGACTCCTGACAGGTTTTCAAAACGCGATGAGCGCGCCGCCGCGAGAGTTTTCGCAGGCTGCGGCGGTCAACTATTTGTCCGCACTCGCCTTACCAGCGATGGTCGCCATCCTGCCCCTTATCGCCGCCCTCATGGCCGTCGGCCTCGCGGTCAATTTTGCCCAGGTCGGGTTCCACTTGAGCGTAGAATCGCTGAAGCCGACTTTTGAGAAAATCAACCCCATAGCCGGGTTCAAGCGGCTCTTTTCGGCCCGTACTTTTTTCGAGGGCGCGAAGGCGGTGTTCAAAATGGTCCTCTTTACTTGGATCGCCTACGCGGTCGTCATGGACAACTGGAGCCAGATCACGAGCCTCATGTTTTTGCCGCCGTTCAAAGCGGCCCAAGTCATCGGTAGCATCGCGCACACGATCCTCGTCCGAATCGCTGGCGTTTGGTTGGCTCTCGCTATTACGGACTACATTTTTCAAAAGAAGCAAGTCGACAAACAGTTGCGCATGACCAAAGACGAACTCAAGCGTGAAATGAAAGAGCAAGAAGGGTCGCCTGAGATCAAAGCCGCGCTCTTTCAAAAGCGACGAAAACTTCTCAGGGGGGGGCTTGCTTCACGACTCAAAGACGCCGAAGTGATCGTCACGAATCCGACGCGCTTCGCAGTCGCCCTCAAGTACGATCGAAGCGAGATGCACGCGCCGATGGTCATCGCCAAAGGCCAGGATTACCTCGCGCTCAAAATCCGTGAGATCGCCCACGACTTAGAAGTTCCGATCGTCGAAAACCCACCGCTCGCCCGCTCGCTCTATAAAAAGTGCGAGCCCGGCGACTTCATCCCCCGCGATTCCTTCGCCGCAGTCGCCGAAGTCTTGGCCTTCGTCTACAAAAGCGTCAAGTCCGCCCGCAAAGGCGCAAGCGTGCGCTAAGCACCTGTACGTCACATATGCCTTATACGTCTTATTGGCCCTGCGCAACCACGTAGTACACTGTCCACCAATGCCGGACTCGCCGCACAGTTCCGAGGCCTGGAAGAAAATGGTGTTGCGGTCAATGCCGGCGCCCGCCTGGCTCGAAGGAGACGCTCCAGACTCCGATGTCGTCATCAGTTCCCGCTTGAGGTGCGCGCGCAACATCGTCGGGTTCCGCTATCCCCACCATGCGAGCGACGCGGAACTCCAAATGACCCTCGACAACGTGATAGAGGCTGCAAAACACCCACGCCTCAAACTTACGGTCCAGCACCGACTTTCACCTGCCGAGCGCGATTTTCTCTTAGGCAACCGACTCATCAGCGCGGACTTCCAACCCAACAGCCATGGACGTGCCCTTCTCACCGACGACTCA
>CAYYZP010000415.1:0-4625 GCA_964476165.1 uncultured Fimbriimonadaceae bacterium | reverse complement strand
TCGGCATATCAACGAGCATATCCGGGCATGGAATCTTGTCGTGGGACATAGCAGGGTGACCTGCGCGACCAGAGTCAGTCCCCGCGCGATCCTTAGAGGTCCTCGCCCAACGACTTGCCGTAGAACGCCTTGATGAACGTCTGGTACTCAGAATCAGCCTGGATGTCGCGCCACCAGCGCTCGTTGGCAACAAACCAGCGCACGGTCTCGCGCAAAGACGCCTCGAAAGGCATCTGCGGCTTCCAACCGAGGGCGTGAATGCGCTCGGTCGCCATCGAATAGCGCGCGTCGTGCGCGCCTTTGCGCGGGTCAGGAATCCGTTTAATGTACGACTCGTCCAGCCCGAGTTCGTCCAATAAAATCGTAACGACCTCAATGTTCTTGCGCTCGTTTGCGTCCCCGATGTTGTACACCCCCCCCGGATCTCCTTTGAGCAGAGCGGTCAATATCCCGCGCGCATGGTCCATCGCGTGGATCCACTCGCGCACTTGGTGGCCCTCACCGTACAGCGGTACCTTCTTCTTGTCGATCAACCGCGTGACGAAAAACGGAATGAGTTTTTCGGGATAGTGGTACGGGCCATACGTGTTCCCGCCGTGCGTGACGATGATGGGAAGCCCATACGTCTTCCAAAAGGCGCGCGCCATCAAGTCCCCCCCCGCTTTCGCCGCGGAGTATGGGCTGTTGGGTAAAAACGAGCTCGTCTCTGTGAACTCGCCGCTGTCGATCGAACCGTAAACCTCGTCGGTGCTCACGTGCAAAATTCGTTCAAAAGTCCGACCACGCGCGTTGTTGAACAAGACCAGCGGCCCCCAAAAATTGCTTCGCGCGAACTCATACGGGTCGCCCAGCGAGCGGTCGTTGTGGCTCTCCGCCGCAAAATTGACGATGTGCGTAAAGTTGTGCCCGTCGTAAACCTTCCGCACCGTGTCGTCGTCATCGATGCAGCCCTGGACAAAAGTCACCCGCCCGGAGTCCAAGAAGTCGCGCATCGTGGAAAGGTGCCCGCTGTACTTGAGCGCGTCCAACACGACGATGTTCGCGTCAGGAAGTTCGCGCAAAACGAGCCGAACAAAGTTCGACCCGATAAAACCCGCCGCGCCAGTGACGAGCATCCTCATGGCAGTTTGAACTTCGAGTCGAAGTCCTCGTGCCGGATCTCATCGACCTCTTCCTTCTTCCCCCACCCTGCGTAAAGTTTGTTCGGAAAGTTCAACACGAACGCATCTGCAGAGCCGACGTTGCGATACGCATGGACCACTCCTGGCGGCACGAAAACGATGCAAGGATTCGCCTCCCCGACCGCGTACGTCTCTTGCGCCGCAGAATGACCCGGTCTGTTCTCCCAAAGATAGAGTTCGTAATTGCCGTTCAAAAAAACAAACCCGTCGGTCTGCCCCACGTGCTCGTGCGGGCCGCGCGCGACCCCCGGCTTGGTCATGCTGAGGTACCCCATCGTCGGCTCGAACCCGGCAGGGAGTTCGTCGTCGCGGAACACTTCCATTAGCCAGCCGCGCTGATCCGTGAACCGCTTGATCGGGTTGATGACGACGCCTGGAATCATTGCTTTTCTCGTAAGGTGAGCGAGTCTACCTATGCTTCAAAGCAACGCCTCATTGGATAATGCGGTTCCCGGTCTGCACCGGAGCGCCAGACCGGGCCACCCGAAAGAAAACACGGGTATCGGCGGGAGCGGCTACCCAGGGCACAAGAGCCTATGCCAGCGTCGTGCGGATGGCACGGACTACGTCGTCCACGCTGGGCAATGCCGCGTATTCGAAAATCGGATTAAACCCAATATGCACGTCGCCACGCGACACGAGTTGCGGAGAAGCCAAGAACAGATTAAACCGCGCTGGATCGCTGGTCATCTCACTAATAATCGCTTGACCAAACCCGCAGGTCTTAGTATCTTCTTGTATTACAACAAGCCGCCCTGTCTTTTCCAATGACGCAGCCACCGCAGCAAAATCGCACGGCACCAACGACCGAAGATCAATAATCTCCACCGAGCATTCGCCCGCAAGAACCTTTGCCGCCTCATCTGCGATCTCCAAAGTGTTGCCCCACGAGACCACCGTCACATCGGACCCCGACTGCACAATGCGCGCCTTCCCGAACGGGACTGGCTCGACCGACTTGACTTCGACGCGCTTGCGGAAGATGTGCTTCGGTATCAAAATAAACGTCGGATCGTCGCCGTGGATCGCCGTCCAGAAAAGCCCAGCGGCGTCCTCAGGAGTCGAAGGAACAGCGATCTTCAGGCCCGGAACGTGCGCGAGCCACCCGTCGTTCGATTGGCTGTGCCAAATCGACCCACCAGGTAGATAAGCGCCATACGGGGCATAAATCACCATCGGCGTCTTCCATTCGCCGTTCGAGCGCCAGCGCACCGTGCTGAGGTTCGTCACGATCTGGTTCCACGCCGGACAGATGAAGTCGATGAACTGCAGTTCGAACACGGGCTTCATCCCATAGGCCGCTACCCCCACCGCAGCGCCAATGATTGTGGCCTCTGCGAGAGGCGCGTTAAAAACTTGTTTTGGAAAAGCGTCGCTCAGGCCTTTCGTCAGACCGAACACGCCGCCCTTAGGATCCTCGATGTCTTCGCCAAAAAATAGAATGCTCGGGTCGCTTTCGAGCGCCTTTTTAAGCGTCTTGTTGATCGCCTCGACCATCGTCTGCGGGCCAGTCTCGATCGGCGGCTTTTCTGCAACCGGCTCTTCTCCCCAGCAATGGAGCATGAGGTCTTCGGCCCTCGGGTCCACAGCGCTTTCCGCGCGGCGATAGTCATCGTCCACTTCCTTGACGATTTCCTCTTGCATGGCCGTAAACTTTTCCATCGTTATTGCGCCAGATGCAATGAGTTCGTCCCGGAGCAAAGTGATCGGATCGCGAGCGAACATGGCGTCGATATCGGCCTGCTCGCGGTAGACGCGATGGTCGTCGCTCGACGTGTGGCTCGAGAGCCGGTCGATGTCGAACCAGAGCACGGTCGGGCCGTCGCCCCGGCGAGCCTTGTCGACTGCCTCCCGTGTCGCCGCGTCCACGTCCGCCATCAGCCGGCCATTGACTTTGACAAGGCCCTCTTCACTCAGGATTCCGCCGATCAAGTAGGGGAAAAAGCGGTCGGTCGGCGTCGAGATTCCGTACTTGTTGTCTTCGATCACGAAAAGCACCGGGAGTTTTTCCTGAACAGCGAAAGCAAGGGCCTCAAAGTATTCGCCCTGTCTGCTGGCGGCGTCACCGATGTTGGCGACGCACACAGAATCTTTGCCAGACAACTGCATGGCCCAAGCCGTTCCGGTTGCAGGAATGAGCGTGCCTCCGGTGGGGGTACACCCCGAATAGACGTTGCGCGCGCGGTCGCTTGCGAACCCAGGCATCTGTCTGCCGCCGCTGCTCGATTCGGCCTTTGCAAAATACGCGAGAGCGAGTTCGTAGTTGGAGATGCCCCTTGCGAGCATCAGCGCGCGCTGACGATAATAGGGGAAAATGTAGTCGTCCTCTCGCAACGAGAACTGCATTGCGGCCAGCGCCTCGTGGCCCATGCCGCTGACCGCGAACCAACCCTTGCTCTGGCGCAAAAGAATGCCCTCTCTGCGGTCGCCCTCGCGACTGAGCATCATCAGTCGCAGGAAATCAATTTTTGTGGACGTTGCAACCTCCGGGATAGTAGACATAGACAAGTGGATTCCTCGTTGAATCGGACTGGGTCATCGACCCGCAGTGGGCGAGTATATCAGACCCGTACCATGATATTTTATCGGGCATCCTACCAGTTGTCCACAGGCCGGACTTACGCCCCATCGCACTTTTTGCAGACGTACACAACGTCCTCGATAAGGTCATTGAGCCGGACCTCTGACGTGTCGGCAACGTCAGAGGTTGACAACGCAGTCACCTCGAACCCCGCCGCACGCAATCGCTCTGTGAGGTCCCGCCCATACACGCGGACATGGTCCCATTGGCCAAACGCACGTCGTCGCTCGGCGGGGTCGGTAATGGAAAAGTCTTCATAAGTCTTCTCAGATCCGAAGTCCTGCGGCACCATCACGAGCGCATTGCCGCCGATGGCAAGCACACGAAAAGTCTCACTCATCGCTTTCGCATCGTCAGGGACGTGCTCCAAAACGTGCGAGCAGACGACCAGGTCGAACGATCGATCACCAAAGGGCAGCGCAGTTATGTCCGCACCGACGAGCGCGCAGTCAGGATCAAGGTCGACCGAAACATACGAGGCGCACGGCAATGATGTGAGCACCTGCGTAAGACACGCCTCAGGCGCAAAGTGCAAGATGCGCAGTTTCTTGTCAGCGAACTTTCTTTGCAGAAGCAGAGTCATGAGCCGTTGTCTCTTGCCCCCACCGCACTTGAGACAGATTTCACCCGGCCTAGGCGGGTCGCCAGCAGGAGAAAATTCCTTCCAGTGCGCACCACAGCACTTACAAACGCGGCCCTCTCCCAAAAACTCTAACGCCCTCTTTCGGTTTCGCATCCACCTGGCCCACTGACGCAAATAAAGTTGCCTCTGCTTGGGCAGGATTCTTAGGAGCGGCCGCAACATTGGCTTCATGCGAAGATTATCAGTCAGCCGCCCCTTGTGATCCGGTAATTCTTTCTTG
>CAYYZP010000414.1:0-3513 GCA_964476165.1 uncultured Fimbriimonadaceae bacterium | reverse complement strand
CGAGCGTCCCCGCGAGCCGCGCCTGAGCAAATCGAGTCACTCCTTCGGAGGTTCGAGCAGTTTCTTCACGTCCTCGGTGTCGATGTTTTCATTCGTGACCAAGACCGCCCCGGTGTCGATTCTCTTCTCCACCGTCCCCCCCCGCAGTTTGTCCACCATCGCTTTTACGGTCAGATACCCCATCATGCGCGGGTTTTGCACGACCAGTCCATCGATCTGCGACGCATTGAGACCTTCGATCAGTTTCGCCGAAGAATCAAACCCGAAAAACTTGACCTTTCCTGCGAGGCCAGAGTCCTGCAAAGCCCGCAGCATCCCAAAAGCCGACGACTCGTTAGGGCAGAAGATGCCCTGGATCGATAGCCCGTCGCCCTTCTTGAACCGTGAAATCATGTTCTCGCCCGCCTTTTGCGCCGACTCGACCGTGACTCCAGCGAACTGCTCTGCGCTTACGACCTTTAGACCCGCCGCCGAAGCCCTTTCGATAAACCCGTTCTCTCTCTCCGTAGTGCTCGCCGAACCTTCGCTATATCGCAAGACCACAACGTCTCCCTTCCCGTCCAGAACGTGAGCCATTTCGGTCCCGGCAACCCCCCCCGCCGCGAAATTGTCTGTTGCGACGAAACTCACCGTCTCGTCGAATTTGAGCGCCGAATCGAAAATGACGACAGGGATGCCCTCACTTTGCGCGTCCTTCACCGAAGAAACAAGAGCGGTGTCGTCCAACGGCGCAAGGCAGATTCCGTCTACTTTTTCGAGCGTGAACTGGTCGACGACTTTGATCTGCTCGTCGCGGTCGTCCTCCTTCAGCGGGCCCTTCCAGATGAGTTCGATCCCCAGTTCATCGGCGGCCTCTTGCGCGCCCGCGTGGACCGTCTTCCAAAACTCGTGCGTGGTCCCCTTCGGGATCATCGCGATCCGCAGTTTTTTCATAGGCTGGCTTTCGACGGCCTTTTCACTGCCCGAACACCCAAACAAGAGACAAAGAAATAAGAACGGCAACGCTCGCATGGCCGCAATCGTACCCCCCATGGCGGCTCAGGGGCGAACGATTTCGAGTTCGATCGTCGGTGCGGGCGGGAACACCCACATGAGCACGGTGAAACAGCCCTTCGGCACCGCACCCACCCGAATTTGCACGTCGCCCGATTCGGGAACGATGACGCTCAAATAGGTCGCCTTCCCGAGTTCGTTCTTCCCCACGATTTCATGCTCTCCGACCGAGACTTCTTTCTCAAACATGTCCCCGAAACCCATCTTGCAGAAAAACTCGCCATCGATCGAGATGAGTGCATATCGATGGCGAATGTCCGCCGGATGGTCGCGGACGAGCACGATTCGGGGCATGAGCAGACTGATTATATTAGATCGCGCGTTTTGGGAAGGCGAGCGGCCCCGCAAGCCGGGCACTTTAAGTATTGATGATTGTGAGAGAATTGTGGTGCGTATCCCGCCTGCACTCCGGAATCCCTCCCCCGAACTGGTCATTGGCGAGAATGCAAACCATGCGTCGGGGGAGGGATCCGGAACGACACGATTCTGATCTCTAAATCCCGCCTGGGATTGAGGTAAAAACTGCCTCATGACCAAGCGCTTCGCCATGTTCCTCACCGCGTTGATCGCCTTTGCCGCCGCAATCGCCCAAGAACTCCCCGCCCCCAAGAGCGGCCTGACGATCGAAAGGCTCAACGACTTCCCAATAATAAACGGACGCAGCCCATCGGGCGAAGCGATCTCGCCCAACGGCAAGTACGTCGTCTACGGAACCAACAAGACCGGGGAGAGGATGCTCGACGCGTACGTCATGAACCTCAAGACCGGCAAGGAGACGCTCATCGTCGAGAGCGCCAAGATCGCCCGCCCCCCCCGCCAGGACGACGAGCGCAAAGACCTCGAGAAGAAGGAAGAAGAACTCTACGACGGCGGTATGGGCAACTACCGTTGGTCGCCTGACGGCAAGGAGATCATGGCCGGCCCATACCACGGGCGCGTTTGGCTCTTCAAACCCGATGGTAGCGACTTAAGACCACTGATCGACTCCAACGAGGGCGTGGGGGGGGCGATATATTCGCCCGACGGCAAATATATCGCGTTCATGCGCGGCCAGAACCTCTTCCGTATCGACCGAGCAAGCGGTGTCATCAAGCAACTCACATACTTAGGCAAATCCGGCACTTCCCTCGATGGGTTTGAGTGGTCCCCAGACGGAAAGAGCCTTTTCGTAAGTTGGTCGAACAAGTCCAAGACAGGCCACCACGTCATGATGGACTTTAGCAAGGAAAAAGCCGAGGTCGTCAACATCCGCCGCATGTGGCACGGCGAAATGAGCCAGGACATGCAGATCGGCATCGTGGACGCAGGGGGGGGACTGATCAAGTTCGTCGAGAACTTGCCGCGCTACATGTGGGTGACCAGTTGGTCTTGGGCGCCGGACTCCTCGAATGTCGCGGTGTATTGGATCAAGGACGACTTTCAAGAGGCGACGATAACGGTCGTCAACGCCTCGTCGGCGAAAAAGGAGGACGTCTATGTCGAGAAAGCGCCCAAGAACTATATCCCTGACTTCAGAAACCTCGCCTGGACCCGCGACAGCCAGCGAATCCTCTTCACGACGGACATACGCGGTGGGGGATTCATTAATCGCAGCCTGTTCTCGATGTTGGCTTCGGGCCAAGACGTGCGTGCGGTCTATTCAGAAAACCACGACATCGCTGGATTCATGCGTCCCAAAGAGAGCGACCGGATATTTTTGGTAACTCAATCACGCTCACCCCTTACTTCTGAGATCACAATTTTGGAACTGAATGGCAAAAAGACGATCCACGTTCCGGTGGAAGAAGGAATGGCGACGCGGCAGGGGTTCGACGACTGCGCCCCCCCCCAAGCCAGCGACGACGGTAAGACCGTCGTCAGCATGGTCAGTACCGTGGCGATCCCGTGGGAACTGTATTCGATCGAGCCCAAAATGGAGCGCAAGACTTTCTCACAACTCGAGGACTTCAAGAAGATCGAGTGGGCAGACACGGAACTGGTCACCTTCGATGGCCCAGACGGCGAAAAGGTCTACGGGCTACTCGTCGTTCCAAAAGGGCTGGACAAGGGCAAAAAGCACCCAGCGGTGCTCCACAACATGTACGCCAACGGCGCGAAGATGTCGTGGGGGGGGTATTTCGCAAACTATGCCGCTCAAGAACTGGGCATCGTCGGTCTTTACGTCGATTTCGCCGCCAGTTGGGGTCAGGGGGGGGAGCGAAACTCCTCCTACTACAAGTCAATGGGGATCATCGACACCCAAGAGGCGGTCGCGGCCAAGAAGTTTCTCTCAACGTTGGGCTTTATTGATGAGGCCAAGGTGGGGGTGTGGGGCTGGTCGTATGGCGGCTACCTCACTTGCATGATCCAACTGACTGCGCCCGGCGAGTTCGCCACCGGCATCGCCGTGGCCCCGGTCACGGACTGGAAATCGTACAACGAATGGTACACGCGCCGCCGCCTTGGAATGGAAAAGGACGA
>CAYYZP010000413.1:0-2369 GCA_964476165.1 uncultured Fimbriimonadaceae bacterium | reverse complement strand
AGAGGCGCGACGCGAGGTCGAGTGGGACCCCGTCGATGTGCTCGCGCGAAAGAACCCCCAGCCTTTGATCGACGTGCTCCATCAGCACAAGCGGTGCAAGAAAGTGCTGGCAGAACTGGCGATAGGCGATCCATGGCTCGTCCCCCCCCTGCACCTCGAAAGAAAGCGTATCAATGTGGACCGGGCTCCCTCTATGGAACTGCACGTTGTACGCGCTGGCGTCTTTCAGCGTGAAACCCTTCCTCATGCACGCCCTTTGTACGCGAAGCGTGAGCAGTGCAGCGTCTTGGAGTTGGCTAAAGCACCATTCATAAGGATACGAGACGAACGGGACGATTTCTGGCTTGATGACGATTTCTTCGTCGCCCTGTTCGAGGGTCTGGTGGGTGATCAGCAGTCCCTTTTCGATCAATGTTTGGAAAAGACCGCTCTCTTCCGCCTTGCGAAACGTACCTATGTAAGGTCGTTCGATCCGCCGGTAAAGCGCGCCGTCTCGCCAAAAAAGTTCACCTGAGGGGTCGCGGAAAGAGCCCGCGACCGGCCTGTCAGTCATCGTCCACCTTTGGCTTGGCGCCAAAGAATTTTAATTTGATCTGGCTCCAGAACACCTTAATCGTCGCGGCGGCGCCGAGCACCCCTGCGATCAATGCCTGGATCAGCAGGCTTCCCGAGCCCCCGTCAATATAAGCGAACCAGATTTGCATGTCGAAAGGCAAGCACGATCCGTGCCCCTTGCTAGGATAGTTCATTTTGAAAGCGCGGAGGTACGGATTGGGTTCCGGGTGGCCCGGCCTGGCACTCCGGTGCAGACTGGGGACGAGACGATTCAAACGCTCGTGCCACGGACAGGCTTTCCGGAGTTTGTCCGCGCGCTCGCAGGGGGGACGCCTGCCCCACAAACTGCAATCTGCCTATATTCGTGCCATCCATTCGGCAAACTGGTGCAGGACTTTGCCTCGATGGCTGACCGCTTGCTTTTCCCCCGGCGTGAGTTGGGCCATGGTGCAGCCGAGGGGGGGGAGGAAGAAGATGGGGTCGTAGCCGAACCCTCCGGTTCCCGCTTTTGAAAGCGCGATGCGGCCCTCGCAGGTGTCCTCGAACACCGTTTCTGTTCCATCGGGAGCAGCAAGCGCAATGCAGCAGTGAAAACGGGCGGTTCGGTTTACTTCTGGAACGTCCTTCATGGCCTCCAAAACGATGTCCATTTTCTCTGCGAACGAGGTACCCCCACCAAAACGCTTGCTCTGCACGCCAAGGTCGCCTGGCATGGCGTCGATCTCAAGGCCTGCGTCATCGGCCAGAGACCATTCGCCCGTGTGCAAAAGCGCGCTTCTGGCCTTGATGAGGGCGTTTTCGCGGTAAGTGCTTCCCGTCTCTTCTGGTTCAGGGGCGTTTGGAAAGTCGTCAAGGTTTTTGATCACGAGGGACGGGAGTGCACGATGGACTATGGTCGCCATTTCGACCGCCTTTTTCTTGTTGTGTGTGGCGATGACGAGCGCGGTCATAGCCCGAGCACAGACTTTTGTTGCGCAAAAAGTTCGCTTATCCCCTTTTTTGCCAAAGCCAGCATCTTGCCAAGTTCTTCGGCAGTGAACGGGTTCGTCTCCGCAGTTCCTTGGATCTCTATGAACTTCCCTGACCCGGTCATGACGACGTTCATGTCGGTCTGCGCGCGCGAGTCTTCTTCGTAACACAGGTCGAGAAGTTCTTCCCCCCCCACCACTCCCAGGCTGACGGCGGCGACTGGCTCGATCAAATTGTTCTTCTTGACCATTCCCTGAGCCTTCATCCAGGCGAGCGCGTCGTAGACAGCGACATAGGCGGCGGTGATCGACGCCGTGCGCGTGCCGCCATCCGCGCGGATCGCGTCGCAATCGATGGTGATGGTCCGCTCTCCGAGCGCGTCCATGTCGACAACAGTCCGCATACACCGACCGATCAGCCTCTGAATCTCCATCGACCGACCGTTCGGGCCGCGGTTGTCCGGCCTCTGGTTGCGCTGGCGGCCCGAGCGCGGAAGCATCGAATATTCCGCCGTCAGCCACCCTTTTCCGGAGTTTTTCATGAAGGGCGGAACGCGGTCCTCGACGGTCGCGGTGACGAGCATGTGCGTGTCGCCCATCATGATGAGGCACGAGCCCTCGGCGAACTTTGCAAACCCTCTTTCGAGTACTACGGGGCGCAGTTCGTCTGCCTTTCTACCATCAATTCGCATTTTCGAGATTCTACCTTTAGAGACTAAGTACGATTGCGCACGCAGCGATGGCGGCGGTATCGACTCTAAGAACCCTTGGGCCAAGTGTGACCGCACGTTCTCCAATCATCTCGACCTCTCGTGGCGACCAACCCCCCTCTGGACCGACGACAAG
>CAYYZP010000412.1:0-3149 GCA_964476165.1 uncultured Fimbriimonadaceae bacterium | reverse complement strand
TCCCCCGATCGCGACAGCCAGTTTAGAATGGGAGCCGTGCAGATCGGGGGAGGGATTATGGAGGCTTAGCCGCCGACCGCTGGAGCGGCGGGCTGGCGGGGCAGCATCGTGTCGGCGCAGGCCAGATTGTAGGCCGTGACCGCAGAGGCCACGCTCGACTGGATTAGGTAACGGTTGATCGATGATTCGACCTTGTCGTGCTGAGTGTGGTGGATGTAGTTGTAATCGTCCACGCCCGTCTCGTTCCAGAAGAACCCAGGAACGCCCTTGGCGTTGAACGAAGCATGGTCGCTACCCCCACCTCTCGGCATCCTTTCGACAATGCGAAGATTGAACGGAAGTTCAGGAAACGCCTCTGTCAATCCAGCGGTCGCTTGCTTGAGCATTTCTTCCATGCTCGCGATCGCAGTGAGGCCGCCGCAGTAGTTCGTGCCGCCGTCGTCGACGATGACCGCGCTGATCTTTCCAAGTTCGGCCTCGTGCATCTCGACATATCGCCGCGAACCGTGCAAGCCTTGCTCTTCCCCGGTCCACAGAATGAAACGGATCGTACGCTTCGGTTTCGCGCCGGAGGACATCAAGAGTCGTGCGGCTTCAAGTGCCACCATTGTTCCGGTACCGTTGTCGCACGCTCCGGTCGACCCGGGCCCGTCCCAACTGTCGAGGTGGCCGCTGACGATTACGACTTCGTCGGGCTTTTCGGCCCCAGGAATTTCTGCGACGACGTTGTAGATCGGCACTGGCCCCGGACGCATGCTTTGGTCGAGGTCGAACTCGGCGACCGCGCCGCCGTTCGCCATTCCCGCGACGATCGCGTCATAGTCGCTCGCACGGACCATGATCGAAACGTCGGTCGGCCGCTCTTCCCATTTAATGTTGTAGTTGCCGCTCGTAATGACGAGTTCGTTGCGGCTGCCCGTGATCTGACCGAGTGGGCCACCCTTTTTGACTTCTGCCCAGATCGCTTCTTGCGCTTGCCGTTGTTCAGCGTTCGGACGCGCGCCCCCCCCGCGCGGGAAGAGGATCCATCCGCCTTTGAACGTCTCGACCATCGCTTTTGCGGCGTCGACGCTTTCGGGGAACATGAAGACCGGGCCGCGCTTAAGGCCGCCCGTACCCGGGGTCCATGAGCGGGTCGTAAACTCAAAATTTCTACGAGATGGTGAGACCATGCGACCGACATGGTCGCGGCCTCGGTCGAACCCCACCGGCCACTCTCCCCACTGTTCGAGATGGACGTTTTGAAGCCCAAATTCCTTGAACTTCGAGGCGGTCCAGTCGCAGGCACGTTGAAGCGATTGCGATGAAGTCAGTCGGGCTCCGATCTGGCCCGTCAGATATTCAAGATGGGCTCTGGTCTGGTTGCTCGACTTTCCTTCGTCGATGATCTTCTTGACTATTTCGGCGTCGCCCTGCGCCCAGGCAGACTGGGCAAGACAGGCGAGCGCGGCAAAGAGTACGATCCTTGAACGCATGTCCTGTTTTACCGCCACGGGAACCAAAATCGCTCCGCGATTTGTAATTACGTGGGTATGAAATGATGAATGGAATGGCGGATTGATGAATGGGAGGGCGAGCGTCCCCGCGAGCCATTTGAGGAGACCCTCAATCCCTGAGGGGATTGAGGGATAAAACTGGTAGGGCGAGCGTCCACGCGAGCCTAGTGTGCCGCGGGGTTTCACTCTTGCGGATCATGCCTCAGCAGTGCGAAAGAGAAACGACGACACTGCTGAGGCTTTCTGTTTCATGAGACCCTAGCACTATCGCACGGACAAACCCCGGAGGGCCTGCCGGTGGCACGAGACATTCAAAGTAGGATTGGGTGGAGTGGGCAAGCCATATGTTGCTGGTTTTCAAGGACGCGATCTTGCTTGCCCGTGCAGTGTCCACAAGTCCCCGCGAGCGGCACGGCCAATCTTGGCAGGCATCAATCAAGGCTAGTCTAACATGCGCTTGCCCATGCCACCTTTCGGAGTGCAGAGTGCGGACTGATGAATGATGAATGATGAGTGGTGAATCGGGACGAAACCCGCGATCGCCCATCAATCTGGTTCGTGACTCAGGATTCTAGACTTTCGACTTTTGACCCATGCCCCCCCCCTACTTGCCCATCTCCTTCGCCAATCCAATAACACCAAATGCGATCCGCCCGCCAGCGTTGCCTGTTGGCTGACCGCCGTCGTCGGCTTTTTCGTGGACGACGATTCCGCGTCCGAGAATCGAGTTCGGTCCAGCGATCGAAACGCCTTCGAACAGCGCGTCGATGATAGCGATGCCTGTTTCGTTCGCGGTGATGTTGCCGAGGTCGCCGGAGTGCATCTGCGCCGCGCCAGGAAGTCCGTGCAGCATCTTCATCGGATTAAAGTGGCCGCCGAGGCTCATACCGACGCCGCTCGTGATGTCGCCAAACTCGTGGATGTGAAAACCGTGCGCTGAACCGGGCACTAAGCCAGAAATCTCACCGCTGACCAGCACACCATTTTCGGTCTGAGCAAACCATACCTTGCCATTGACTCGGCCGCCGTTCGCGGGCGCGACGACGGCAACGGCGAACGCGGTCTGAGCGGGAAGTGGTGGGATTCCCTGGCTGGAGGCATAAACGCTGGCAAGAACCGCAATGGTCGCAAGGGTCGAGAAAAGAAGGATTCGTTTCATACCGACGAGTCTACACCCGACTCGTCAGTTTTTTCCGCCTTTGCCTTTTCCCTTTCCGTGCTTGCTGTGGCCATCGTCCTTTTTTCTCTCCGAGATGACTTCCTTCATGGCCTTGTCGAGCGCTTTCGCCTTTCCGTCGCACTTGACGAAGGCGAGCACGATCTCGATGTCGCTGAGGCCGCGCTTGCTACAACGGCCGTAGTCCGACTCGCTAATCTTGTACCGACTGCCGAGCAGATTGATCCAGATCATGGTGTCGAAGGAGTCGCCTTTGACTCGCATCTTGTTGAACTTGCCGGGGTGCATGCCCATCTTTTTCGCGACGTTCCCCCACCCTTCGCCCTTCGGCTTGTTTCGTAGCACGTCGTCGAGCGATCGGCCCGAGTTCCTGCTAATGATCATCGCGGGACCGAGCACGGAACAGGGCTCGTTCTTTGAGTTGCTGATCCTGATGTACGCGTCGACTTTCATGCCAAGCGCGCCGGCGACGACGA
>CAYYZP010000411.1:0-3662 GCA_964476165.1 uncultured Fimbriimonadaceae bacterium | reverse complement strand
GGCGTCGGCGACCGCGCAAAAGTTCGCAGGCCGTATTTGTGTGACGGCTTCTTTCGACCGCGTTGACTTCCATAGCCCGGTGGAAGTCGGCAACCTTGTGGAGATGGAGGGGTGCGTGAGTTTTGTGGGCAGGACGTCGTTGGAGGTGACGATCGACGTTTTTGCGACGAACCTGACTACTGGAGACCGTCGGCACACGAACACGGCGCGGGTCACGATGGTGGCGGTGGGGGACGACGGGCGTCCGGTCGAGGTGCCGCGGCTTGTTTGCGAGACGCGAGAGGAGAAGGTGCGGTTTTTGGAAGGGTTCTTGCGCCGCCAGTTCCGTGGGCAGAGGATATCGCAGATGTCTTCGTTGCACGACCGGTTGGTGGGTTCTTCTGATGGGGAACTGGATTCTTTGATCGTTGATCCTCAGGCCCTGCTTTAGATATGTATCACTTTCTACGCAATCTGCACAAGTGGATCGGGCTTTTTGCTTGTTTGTTTTTGGTTGTGACTTCGGTGACGGGGTTTTTGCTTGCGATCAAGAAGCGGTCGGACTGGGTGCAGCCGTTCGTCGTCTCGGGGGGGGCGATATCTGGGTCGGGCGAGGTCGTTTCGATGGAAAAGGTGTATGAGGCGGCGCGCGAGGCGGGGGGGGAGGGTTTTTCTTCTTTTAACGACCTCAACCGTGTGGACTATCGTCCGGGCGACAACGTTTTTAAGGTGCGGAGCGCGGACGGTCTGCGCGAGGTGCAGGTGGACGGCGCGACGGGGAAGGTGCTCAAGGTCTCACCGCGGCGCGACCAATTGTTTGAGAACATCCACGATTTGTCTTTTTTCGGCGGCCCGTTGCACGACTGGGTGCTGCCTGTTATCGCGGTCGCGCTTTTTTTGATGGGTACGACTGGGGTGGTGATGTTCTTTGTTCCAGTGGTGAGGAGATGGAGGTTTCGTCGGAGTCGTTTTTGATCGGACAGATAAGACGTATAAGTCCAATTGGACAAATACGTCTTATCCGTAGGGTGGTTCAGACGCCGACTGGGGTTTTGCCGGGTTGTTTTGTGACGCGGAGGTAGGGTTTCTTTTCGTCCCAACCATCGGGGAACAGCGCCTTTGCGTCGTCGTTCGAGACCGAAGGCAGAATGATCACGTCGTCGCCCTGCTTCCAATCGACAGGAGTCGCGACTTTGTGCCTGTCCGTCAATTGCAGCGCGTCAATGACGCGCATGATCTCTGTGAAGTTCCGTCCGGTGGGGGCAGGGTAGGTGAGCGTGAGTCGGAGTTTCTTGTTCGGGTCGATGACGAAGACCGACCGGACGGTGAACGTGTCTTCGGAGATGGGGTGGAGCATTCCATAAAGGTTCGCCACTTTTCGGTCCGCATCGGCAATGAGTGGGAAATTCAGAGCGACGCCCTGAGTCTCCTCGATGTCATTGAGCCAGCGTTTGTGGTCCTCGACTTTATCGCAACTCAGGCCGATGACTTTGACGCCGCGCTTCTCGAACTCTGGTTTAAGTCGGGAGACTTGGCCGAGTTCGGTCGTGCAAACAGGAGTGAAGTCCTTGGGGTGCGAGAAAAGCACGGCCCAGGAGCCTTCGATGTACTGGTGGAAATTAATTGTGCCTTGGGTGGACTCTTGCGAGAAGTCCGGCACGAGGTCGCCTAGTTGTAACGACATAGCGGCTTTAGATTACACGAGTTTCATTCGTCCCCCTAGCACCGGCTAAGCCTCCCCCGCTCGCTCCGCAGCGGCATAAACACATCCCGGTCTGTTCCGGAGTGCGAGACCGTACCACACTCTCCAATCGCACGTCCCGCCCCTCCCGGAGTCGGGGACGAACCGTGGCACCCAAAATGATGGTCTGCGGCACTTGCACGGGTAACTGGGGCAATGCCGAGATTTCAGACTAGGGTTTGATCAGCCCAGTTGCCCATGCCACCCAAGTTGTTAGTCAGACGCCAGCCAGAGGTCTTTGGTGCTCCCGACGTCCTCGGTGATTTTTTTGACGTTTCTCAGAAGGACTGCCGGAGTGATCGAACGGTTGTCGACAGCGATGCCCATCATCAGGTTTCCTTTCGTCGTGACGTAGAACATGCTTGGCTGGACCTCAAAGTTTTTCTTGAGGAGTTCGGCGTTTTTTGCGGAGTCGGTAGGTGGGGGCGTGCCCAAAAACACGGTCAGCCAGAGATAGTTTTTGCTCGCGCTGATCTCGGCGGCAACGGGAATGTCGAGGTCGTGAGAGTTGAGAGTGAACTCGTACTTTTCTTTGCCGACTTCGGCATTGAGTTCTTTGGGCTCATATCCCAAGTTCGTGATCATCGCTTTGAGAGCGGGGCCGTCGAGGACGACCGGGTCTTGGCGGTTCGCGAAGCCGAAAAGCAAAAGTCCGCCGATCGCAGTTGTGATAATCGTTATCGTCTTCATTCTATCGTTGCACCTCTTTCCGACGAAATCCAGCGGCCGAGCGATTCGAGGTTCGTTTCTGCGAGCGCTTTCATGAACGGTCCGTTTGGGTCGTGGATGATCGCTTGATAAGTGGGCTCGTCGTGATATCCCATCATCACGACGATGCGACCATTTTCTGTCTTGAGGCCCTGCATGAATTCGATGCCTTGGATGCTGACCATGCGCTGGCGCATCGCGCGGCTGACCGCTTCGAAGTCCTTCTCTTTGCCGGGAAACGGCTCCCAAATCGACATGACTGCGTACATTCTTTACTCCGGGGGTATTTTACGCCAATCGACGGGTGAATGGGTCAAGGGTCGACGGTAGAAAGTCTCAAAAGAGTTAAACGATCTCTGCGCTTAGGCCCCAGCGGTGGGGGGTAGCGGCGCGGACGGTGGCGAGGTTGCCGATGAGAGAGGCGTCGCCCGCGAAGCGGACTTGGCGGTAGCAACGGGTGTAGCCTTGAAATAGAGTTGGTTCTTTGGAAGAACGGCCTTCGACCAAAACTTCGAACTCCCGACCGATGAGCGGCTCGTTGTTCTCAAAGGATATTTTGTTCTGCACGGCCATGAGTTTTTCCAAGCGCGTTTTGGAAACGGATTCGGGCACCTGGTCCATTGTCGCTGCAGGAGTGCCGGGACGGGGCGAGTAGCGGAACATGTAAGCGCCGTCGAAGCGAACGCGCTGCATGACATCGAGCGTGCCTTCAAATTCTTCGTCTGTCTCGCCGGGAAAGCCGACGATGATGTCTGTGGTCAGCCCGATGTTTGGCACGGTGGCGCGGAGTTCGGCGACGATTTCAAGAAAAGAGGTGACTGTGTATTGCCGCTTCATGCGTTTGAGCAGGTCGTCGTGGCCCGCCTGCAGGGGCATGTGGCAGTGCTCCATGACTTGCGGCACGTCGCGGATGGTTTCGATGAGGTCAGTCTTGAAATCGCGCGGATAGGGCGACACATAGCGCAATCTCTCAATTCCAGGAACGTCTGCGAGCAGACGCAACAACTGCGAAAACGGGACGCGCCCCTCGGCCATGTTCTTGCCGTAGGAGTTCACGGTCTGACCAAGCAACGTGACCTCTTTCGTCCCAAGTTCGGCCAAGCGTTGCACTTCTTGTAGGATGTGTTCCGTTGGACGTGATCTTTCCCGACCGCGCGTGGATGGGACGATGCAGAACGTGCAGAACTTGTCGCATCCATATTGGATTGGGACGAACGCCTTGACTCTCCCCCCC
>CAYYZP010000410.1:0-2377 GCA_964476165.1 uncultured Fimbriimonadaceae bacterium | reverse complement strand
GCGCCGCTTCCAGGCGTTCGATAGACTGTCCTGTGCTCGATTCTTGTGAGACCGTCAAATTGATCAGGCTCGTAAAACTGTACGGGTCGTACTAGACGATGTTGGCGAACAGTGTTCGCTCCGATCTCCATTGATCGCTGGACCATGAAGTGAGATAAGTATGGTAAGTGAGCAGCGCGGCGGTCGCAGCCGCGCAAAACGCCCAGTGTCGCTTGGTCAATTGATAGAGCGCCCAAGCAAAACAGAGCGCAATGAAAGGTCCCGCTGCGCCAATGCGATAAGGTGCGACGGTGAACGACGGAAGCGTAACAAGGTTGCTAACCGGGACAATCATTACAAGGATTATTGCAAGGGGAACGAACAACTTGTTCCGGGTCTTGAATAGTCGAAGCAACAGGACAACGAGACCAAGAAAAATCGCGCCGCCAACATAAACGGGCCACGTGCCCAATTCACGGCTGTTACCAAGTGAAAACGTGTTCAACATGGCCGGACTTGGCACAAAGACAGTTTGCGCGTAATGAAGAAACGTGCGCCCGGCGAGATCGAGCCTTTGAGAGAGCGGTGCAGAGTGAACAGTTTCGATTCGCACACCACTCGCATACCACGCGAGAGCGAAAGCGGTAGCGGAGAGGAGATAGGGCAAAGATTGAAGTGAAAGATTCTTGAGACTCCTTTGCCTAGGTTCACTCATAAGGGCAATAGCAGGCGGGACGCATAAGATTACAAGTGCGGTCTGCTCCTTGCTCCCCATACCGAACAGAAGAGACACTGCGGCCGCGATCTGCCACTTTGCCCGTTTCTCATATTCGAAACGTGAAACGAAAAAGTAGGCGAATAGAGTAAGGAAAAAAGTGGATAGCACGTCCGTCCTACCGCCGATCCAAGCGACCGTGCTTGCTTGATAGGGCTGAACTCCGAACAGAGCGCCTGCGATGAGCGCGATCGTCCAATCTTTGAACAAGCGCCATCCGCTCGCTACGACGAAAACTACAGTCGCCAAATGGAGGAGCAAATTCGTCAAGTGGTGAAAGTAAGGCGATTCTCCGAAGATTCGGTATTCGATTTGAAACGAGAGCGAAGTGAGGGGCCGAAAATAGTCGCTCAAAAACGGCTGTGTGAAGGCTCCCCACAGTCCCTCAGAAATGCCGCACCCTTCCGCATTGATCAAGACACGGTCGTCCCACACAGGCGTTCCCGACAACGAGTTAATGTATGGAAGGGTCGACAGGGCCAGCAGGAGGACGATACTGTAGGTCCAGAACCGGCGCGGATCGATCTTTTCCATTAAGGATGTACCGATAATTATGTCATGTTGGGCGCTGTTGCTCTTGCTTGAATCGCACCGGTCGCCTGCTCTGATTTATGCGTATGCAAGGCTGACGATCTTTTTGGCCGCTTCTTGCATGGACTGCGCGCCGATGATCTTGCTGCCTTGTAGTAAGGCGAGCCCTTCTGCCGCCGCCGTGCCTTCGATTCTCGCGACGACCGGCACTTTGACATCGAGAGTCTCGAAGGCCGCCAGGATTCCGCGAGCCACCTCATCGCACCGCGTGATCCCGCCAAAAATGTTGATTAAGAGCCCTTTCACGTTGGGGTCTTTGAGGACGATCTCGACGCACTGCTTGACCCTCTCGGCCTGCGCGCCCCCACCCACGTCGAGGAAGTTTGCAGGCTTGCCGCCCGCCGCGCTCACTTCGTCCAGCGAGCACATCACTAGCCCGGCGCCGTTGCCGATGATACCGATGTCCCCCCCCAAGCGCACATAGGCGATGCCTTCTCGGGCGGCCTCGGCCTCGAGCGGGTCCCCCGCCGCGTCGTCCTTTTGCTCGTCGTACTCGGGGTGGCGGAACATGGCGTTGTCGTCGATCGAGACCTTTGCATCGGCAGCGATCAATCGCCCATCGGTCGTCAGAGCAACAGGATTGACTTCGACGAGGTCCGCGTCGCTTTCGAGGTAGGCGCGGACCAAGTTTTTTATCATCGCGACCATTGCACGCTGTGCCTTTGCGGGAATACTTGCTTTCTGGACAGCGCTTCGGATCTGAAAATCGGCCAGGCCCCAAGCCGGGTCCACGGGAATCCGGACGATCGCCGACGTGTTCGTTGCCGCGACGTGTTCGATGTCCATACCCCCCTCCTTGCTCACCATGACGATAAGTTTTTGAGCGGCGCGGTCGAGTAGGACACTCAAGTAGTACTCCTCCGCGATCTGAATTTGCTCCCCCACCAGAACGAGTTCCACGGTCATACCGAACGGGTTTTGGACACTGACGAGCCGTTTTCCGATGAGTTCCTTTGTAAAGGCGGCGGCGGAGTCAGGGTCGTCGAAAAGCTTTACTCCCCCTGCTTTTCCGCGCCCTCCCATGAGCACCTG
>CAYYZP010000409.1:0-4057 GCA_964476165.1 uncultured Fimbriimonadaceae bacterium | reverse complement strand
CTTTAACGCAAGCCTTTACTTGGACTACAAGTCCAGTCCGCTTTGGCGATTCAGTTACGCCCTCTATTCGGACCAATACCTCGGAGAATCCTTGCTCGACCAGACCGCCGTCGTCGCATACAAGATCGGTTTCCGGGAGATCGGTCTCAGTTATTCGCACCGACGACAACGGTTGGGGATCGAGATTCTTGGCACGACGTTTAATTAGCCTCGTGGTCGTCCTGGCGGGAACGGCGGCGCACCCTCAGATGCTCGGTCGGTTCGGCTACACGCCGTTTCCAGATGTTCCAGGTTTCCATGTCGAACCGTCGGGGTTCCGTTCGAGTTCACCCGGTGCTGACAGGTTTCGTTTTGATCGGCCTCTCACGGGATTTACCGGCTACTCGATCACCGATCGCTCAGCCCTCAGTCTGGGGCCGTACTACGACTCGTGCCCGTCACAGATCCGTTACAACTTGCGCAGCCCAGGGTTCGAAATGTATTTTCCACGCTCTGTGCGCCTGTGGCTTGGATCGTTGCAAAGTCCGATTCTGAGTTGGGAGGGAGGGAGCGCGGGGGCAGACGTGCCGACCCCCCCCTCAAAGTGGTTTCTCGTCTCATTCGAGGAAAGGCAGCCGCCCGTGTTGCTCGTGTTCGAGGACAGTCCAGCACAATTGATCGTAAGGGGCACGGCCGGAAAATGGTCTGTGACGACGAACCCAGGGTATCGCGGCTGGCTCCGCGTCTGTCTTCCGCTTGGCCACCAGCGCTCAGCGGCGCTCAACGTGGCTTCGCTCGGCGAACAAGTCCACCGAGTGACGGAAGACCTGGACTTTTGGACCCTCCCCCCCCCGAACCTCGACGGGTATTCGGTCAAGTCGGACGAGACTTCGCTAACGGTCATTTGGACGTTTGATCGACCAGGCGCCCAAGTCCCTGTTCCGGCACTGATGGCCAAGTCGGGCGGATATCCCATTCAAGTCCTAACCGGGATCAAGCGCGTCGGCGCCGACTTGATCGATGGCCCGGTCGCGTATACGACAGAGCCGAGATTTGCGGTCAAGTTTCCGTTGCAACGCGTGCCCTCTGGCCGGTCGCTCACCCTCGGGGCACGCCCCTCAGTCCCGTATGGCGACATTTCTCCGTTCAGCGTTCCTGGACTATGTAATCTCGCGCTCGAGGTGCTTCTTCCCGACAGAGACGTGGAATTAGTTTCGCTCACTCAGGCGGCTACTGACGAGTTCTATGCAAGGTCTCGCGGGTTCGTCGAACCGTTTACCAAACAGAGGCTGCCCTATTCTCAGGGGGGGGATGGACTCGACGTGCTCGCAGCGCACGCGCTCGTGCAACAAGCGCGCGCACTAGGAGGCGAAACCGCCGGCAACGCTGACGATCCGTACCTCCACACTTCGCAGCGGGTGGACTGGGCGACCTGGACGGTCTGGGCAAACGACCAAGGGGTCTCCCGCAGGGCCACCGGCATATTCAGCGTTGCCGCCGCACTGTCAAACGATCCAGAGCGCCGTGCGCTCGGTGCAATGCTCCAGGCAGGACTCGCGTCTCAGAGAGCCCTTTCGATATACCGTGAAGTCCGCAAGTATGCAGTTCCAAAACTCGACCTGCTCGAGCCCCTCTACTCGCTCAGAGACGGGCTCTTCCTTTCTGGCCGAAACGATTTCGTGTCGTCGTTGCTTAGCGAAGTACGCATTACGAGCCAACAGAGCCTGACCGCCGAACCGGTCGAAGAAGGCGTGATCGTGCGGTTTGTTCCTTCCGCCACCTCCATAAATCGACTCGAGTTTGAGGTCGGACGGCCTGTGAGCGTCGAACCGGTCTCCAACGTCCGGTCGCTCCTTTCCAATCAGTTCCTTGGCCGCTTAACAGTAGACTGCACGTCCATCAAGATCGGCGAGTGCGCCTTTTTGATCAAGTCCCCCGGCTGGGCTGTTCTTTTTCCCCAGACGATCGCGCCGCCCGTTTATTCTGAGGCGCGCTAATTTCGAAGTCGGCGTTGTAGTGGAGCCCCACGTTCTCCTTTCGAGCCTGTGCACCTGCGACGACTTCCATCGCAGCGATCAATATGTTGCGCGTCTCTAAAGAATAGGCGCTGAACGCAGCCGGTTCAACGCGCTGGTACTCGGCTTCTAAAGATTGCAAGGTCGCCCAAGCGGTTTCGAGCCCTTTAGTCGTCCGAAACACGCCGGCGAACAGGCTCATGTTCCTCGCGATCTCGTGCCTGATTCTGATTGCTGTGCTCTCTCGGACGCACTTCGGGGGTTCGGGCAAAACGCTCGGCGATACGGGCGAAGGCTCTTCCGTCGCACTCCTTGCCGCCGACATGCTGAACACCATCGCTTCGAGCAGGCTATTACTTGCCAGTCGGTTTGCGCCGTGTACGCCTGTACACGAGACTTCTCCAGCCGCATACAGTCCCTTGATCGAAGTTCTTCCATGCAAATCAGTCACGACGCCGCCGCAAGAGTAGTGCTGTGCAGGCACCACTGGTATCCAGTCCTTCTCAATTTCAATTCCCACTGACCTGAGCCGCTCCCAAATCGTCGGAAACTCGCGTCGGATCATATCCATATCGAGGTGCGTCATGTCGAGGTATACGCACCAGGTGTCCAGCCCTGCCATTTCGCGCTCGATTGACCGGGCGACGATGTCTCTAGGTGCAAGTTCCAGCCTCTCGTCATAGTCGTACATGAACCGCCTGCCCAGGTGGTTCTTGAGTACCCCCCCCGAACCGCGCACGGCCTCTGTGATCAAAAACCCGTCGAGTTGGGGGTGCTTGAGCGCCGTCGGATGGAACTGCATGAACTCCATGTTCCTGACCACCGCACCGACGTCAACTGCGAGCCCGATTCCGTCTGCAGTCGCGACGCGCGGGTTGGTCGTCTGTGCGTACAGTTTTCCGCAGCCTCCTGTCGCAAGCATGACGGCTCGCCCAAAAAACGCGCGCTCTCCCAAATCGTCAACTTGGACGAGGACACCGCAACACCTTCCATCGTTGACGATCAGGTTTGTCGCAAAGGCGCGTTCATAAAACGTGATTTTCGGGTGTTTGCGCACGGCATCAGTCACCACCCGCTCCACCTCCCAGCCGGTCTTGTCCGCAAAATGGACTATGCGTTTGCGGCTGTGCCCCCCCTCGCGTCCGAGGTCGAGGCCGTTGCTGTCAAGATCGAAACGGGCGCCCAACGAACGTAGCCATTCGATCGCCTCGGGTGCAGACTGCACCAAAAACCTCACCGCGGACTCGTCGCAAAGCCCGGCTCCGGCGATCAGGGTGTCTCTCTCGTGAAGTTCCCACGAGTCGGACTCGCCCACCGCCGCCGCGATCCCGCCCTGTGCGTAGTTGGTGTTGCTCTCCTTGAGTTCGGCCTTTGTGAGGACGCAGACCGTGCCGCTTTCTGCGGCCTTAAGCGCGAAAGTGAGCCCGGCGAGCCCGCTCCCAACGACCACAAAGTCGAATCGATCCATCTCCCGCAAGCATACGCCCAAGCGAAACTCATAAACGGATAAAATGGGCGTATGGACTTCTCCCGACGGGAGTTCCTTGGTCGCTCTGCGGCCCTCGCTGGCGCGTTGAGCCTGCCTGACTTGCTTTGCGGGGAAGACGCAATCGCCAAGATGCCGACTCGCCAGTTCGGCAAGACAGGGTTTCGCTGTTCGATCTATACGGTTGGGACCGCCGAAATCCCTTCGAGCCCAGAGGGCATCGCCGCATTGCGGACTCTCTTCGCTGGCGGAGTCAATATGATCGACACCGCGCCGAGTTATATGGGCACGCGCAGCGAACGCACGGTGGGGGATGCCATTCAAGGACTCAGAGACGGGCTTTGGATTTCAACTAAGACGCTCGAGCGGTCCGCAGATGGCGCCTATCGAGAAATCCAAGAGAGCCTTAGCCGTTTGCGCTGCGGACACATCGATCTCCTACAGATCCACGCCGTCAACGACATAGCGACGCTAGACGCGGTGTTGGCCAAGGGGGGGGCGATCGACGGGATCAAGCGCGCGGTCAAAGACGGACTTGTGCGACACATCGGTATCACTGGGCACACGCGGCCAGAAG
>CAYYZP010000408.1:0-2986 GCA_964476165.1 uncultured Fimbriimonadaceae bacterium | reverse complement strand
CAGACGCAGGCACTTCCCCCACCAAAACGCAGTCGCCAGGACTGAGTTCATGCGACGGCTTGGTTACAACTTCTTTTCCTACCGTTACAAGACCGCTCTTGATCGCCTCGACCAGACGGACGCGGCTGTGCTGGGGCATCTTCCTGGCCACGAACCGATCCAGCCTCTCCTTCCCTTCCGAAGTCAGGGTCATGGGGAGAGTTTACTTTGGGAGTGCGATCGATCAGGCGTGGTGCGTCGGGACCGCCCACAATTTTCCACGCTTTCCCATTTGTTGGTACTCTGGTGCGCGGAGAACACCGATATGAACACTCAACGATTCGCAATCGTCGTCACGACGATCAATCTTGCTGTCCTCACGCTTGTCTTTACTCAGAATCTGTCCGCCAATGCACCGTCAACTTCGCCTGTATTGCGCGGTAGCGCTCTTGAAATCGTAGACGACAAGGGCCTAGTCTGCGCGAGCATCACGCTCCATGGATCCACGATCGTGGATGGAAAGAAGTATCCGGAGGCAGTCGTGTTCCGTCTCATCGATCCGAAAAACGGACCCATCGTCAAGATCGACGCTTCCGAAGAAGGCTCAGGACTTGGAATCTCTGACGACTCGACCGAAGGAGGTGTCCGTCTCATGGCGAAGAATCGGACGGGCACTTTTTTGCAAGTGACGGATAAAGACGGAAAGAAACGGTTTGTCCGGCCTTAGCGGCATTTGTTGCGTTACCGATCAGTGGACAGTAGCGAAAGCGGCGATAAATCGCCGCACTCCCAAATCAGAATCCGCGCATTTGTTTGCCGCCGAGCATAAGTTGGAGGCTGGTCTTGGTTTGGATTCGCGGGAGCGGCTGGGCAGTTTCGAGTGCGGCGCCTGGGCCGTACCCCGACATCTGCATCATTGCGAAGTCCGCATTCTGAAATATCCCGATTGGGACAGTGACGTTTGCGCGGTCGCCAGGCATGAAGACTGTCCTCGAAACATAGTTCCGCACTTCGGCCATTTGCAAGAAGCCCATGTTCCCCATGAGTCCGGGCTCGAACACTTCCGACGAACTCCAGAGGATCATGGTGCTCTTTCCTTCCATCCCAAAAATGGAAGAGTAGAGACCAAGCGCGTTCGGGATCGGTTTCCAAGTGAAAGCGATAAATTTTTTGAGATCGATCTTTCTTTCCAAATTGGGCGAAGTGATGTCGATCGGATCGAGGAAAGTCACGTTGTTTGGCGCATCGATCTCGACGTTTCCGGTGTAGTTCGTCGTAAGCGAATACTTGCCGACGAGCGACGCTTCCTTGTCGATCTGGCCTGGCTGTTTGGACGTCGGCCAAAACCCAGTAGTCCATCCGGCCTTATAGAAATAAGAGTTCGTCGCTCTGGCTTCGCGCGCCTGTTCCCTCATCGCCGCCTTTTGGTCTTCGTCCAACCCCCCCCAACTGACGACCCTTGGCTGTCCCTCGCGGACTGTCTCTGACGAGCCCCAGTAGATCTTGATCGTAAATTCAGGATTGGAGTCCGGATCGAAGTCTTTGATCTTCCCACCGGTGTCCGTGTCCTGCGCGCGGTAAAGGTCCAAGTTGAGTTTTGCGCCTTGGCCGAGTCCCGCAGGTGGCGCGACGACGGCGGTCGCGTCTTTGGGAGCGATGGTGGGCGACCAGAGCCGGATGTTGAGAACGCGGGTCGGCACTCCGGCGAACATCATGGCCTCCTTGGGCAACTTGAAACCTTTGGGCATCCGGCTCAGATCCATGAGCGGGGCGCCTGCCATCCGTCCGACCTTGGTCTCGGCGAGGATGGCGAAATACGCCTGATCCTCGTTGTTTATGGGATTCATTGAAAGCGAGAGAAAGGAGGCGAAGATTAGATGGCTGAGCATGTATTTGCTTCCTAGGCGTTCAGGAAAAATGATACCCGTTGTCGTCGTCACCGCGAGATGGACGAAAGCGAATGCGGCGAACTCCCAAATTCGATACACTCATACTTGATGGTTGCTGTTTTGAACATCGCGTTCTTCGTGTTCCATACGGTGTTGATCCTGTTTAATGTGTTCGGGTGGATTCCGAAGAAGACGCGGCGGTGGAACCTCTATTGCCTGCTGGCCACTCTTGCCGGATGGACGGTGCTTGGCATCTGGTACGGGGTGGGGTATTGCGTCTGCACCGACTGGCACTGGCAGGTCCGCCGCGCGATGGGGATCGAAGAAACGGCGGACAGTTATATCGTGCTGCTCGTTCGCAATGTGTCGGGTTGGGATCCTCCTTTGTCGCTTGCCAACAATGTGGCGATGTGGGTGTTCATCGTTTCACTGGTGATGAGTGTGACGATGAACGTTCGGGATCGGCGCATATTGAAGAAAGTCAATTAGGGTGGCCCGGTCTGACTCTCAAGAGCAGACCGAGGACCGATAGTTCACCTTGTAGCCATCACGGTCTGCCCTTGCCTTCCAGAAACTCAAACGATCTTGAGAGACGGGTCAGATCGTGCTGGTTAGTCGTCTCTTGATTCGGACATGAAAGATCTTCCGAACGTCCGGTTGTTCTTGCGGCTGATGGTCGATCCAGGCTGGGCGCCGATCTGTGTCGTTGTGCTTTTTTTGTTGTCTGTCGAGGAGGGGGTAGCTGGGAGATTTGACCATTTGACGCACGGTTCGGGCGGCGCGGCGATTGCGTTCTTCTTTTGGCGGTCGTTTGGATTGGTGCCCTATTTGGCTCGTGGCATGAGCGACTTAGTTCGTTATCTGTTTGCGTTTACGTCGGCATGTGCGGTCGCCGTGTTTTGGGAGTTGGCCGAGTTTTTCGCCGACCGCTGGCTCGGGACTGCACTACAGCACTCAGTTGAAGAGTCCATGCTCGATCTTCTTTCCGGCGTGGTGGGGGCGGCCGTGGTGTTGATCCTGGTGGGGGTTGTTTCAGTTTTCTTGAAGCGCGGGAAGTGAAGCGTGCCTGCGGTTGCAATGCGACTCCTGTTGGCACCGAATCACGGCTGTCCGGGAAG
>CAYYZP010000407.1:0-3523 GCA_964476165.1 uncultured Fimbriimonadaceae bacterium | reverse complement strand
CTCACATACCGATCAAGATACGCATAGACCCTTTTTGGATCGACGGGCGAAACAGCAAGCCCCCCCCTACCCGCGATATCCCCATTCGGTAAATCCTCAATCAATGTCCATGTCTCGCCCGCGTTAGTCGACTTGTAGACTCCCCCACCCGGCCCAGATTCGAGGATGTTCCACGCCCGCCGGTCTCGCCCCCACATCGTCGCATACAGAACCATGTTGTCTCCTGGCTTCATCACGAGATCGATCCCACCCGCGTAATCGTCCGATCCCAGCACCTTCCTCCACGTTTTGCCCCCGTTCGTGGTCTTGTACACGCCACGGTCCTCGCTCTCGCTATAAAGCGCACCCGAGGCCGCCACCCAAACAATCTCAGGGTTCTTTGGATCGATGACGATGCGACCGATGCGGTGTGTCTCGGCAAGCCCCGTGTAAGTCCAGGTCTTGCCCCTATCGGTGCTCTTGAAAACCCCTGTTCCGCTATAGTGCGTGCGGGCTGCGTTGTTCTCGCCGGTCCCCACCCAAAGAGTCTGCCCATCCGCCGTCACTGCGAGATCGCCGATCGCAAAACTGCTTTGAAGGTCGAAAAGCGACTTCCAAGTGATGCCGTCGTCCTCGGTCCGCCAAAGCCCACCCGTCGCGTAGCAGATATAGAGCGTTCGCGGCTCAGAAAGTGGGCTCTCGACATCGACGACCCGCCCGCCGTGGAACTCGCTGCCGACGCTGCGCCACTTGATCCCCTGAAAAACGCTCTCGTTTTCCAAACTCAACCGCTTCTCATAGGCGTCTAAACGTAGGGCCGCCGACATCGCGGCCACTTTGGGAAGGTTGTGCTCTTTGAGTTCTTCTGCCTTTGACGGGCTCTGTTTGACTGGCGGCCTGGACTGGTCTTGGGTGAGTAGCGCGAGCGCAAAGAGCACGAGGCTGGTCATGCCAACGAGTATGGCCCGCGCCGATGCTAAAATGAAGCACAAAGGATGCTTTTGACCCTCTTCGCAGTCCTCGTGAGAACGCACCAAGACCCTCCCTCGTCCGCCGAGGTGCTCACCGCGTTTGGTCTTTCTGAGAACAAGGCCTTTTTGGCCACTGCGGGGATCGCGACAATTTCAGATTCTGAGTTCGTTGAACTCGTTGGAGTCTCAAACCTCGCTCAGCCTGAATTGGGGGTCTGGAAATCGGACGGTTCGAAGGTCTCAGAAGGAACCGCCAACAAATTTTGGGACGCCATGGATTTAAAGATCGATGCCAAAGAACTCTACGCCGCCGACAAAGAGGGCCGAACGTTTGCAATGGTGTTCAGACTTTCAAAAGGTCTGACGCGAGCCCTTGACGTCAGACAGGACGAAGGAAAGTCGTTCAAGCCCCTCATGGCACAGTCACGTATCAACGAGGGCAATTTCGTATCGCGCGTCATTGGCCCGATGAAAGACGAGCAGAAGATCGACTTTCGACTCGAGGCCCCGGGGGGGGCGTGGACCGATCTCGTGACGTTTCCTATCGCCGGAGAGACCAAGGAACGTGGCATCGAGGTCATCAAAGGATGGAAGAACACGGCGGAGTTCGTCAACGTCAATGGCGTCGAAGAGGCCGTCAAGATACGCACTCACTACTTCACGGTCACGGCGCCAGAAGCGCTGCGCGAAATGGACCTTGCAATGTTTTCCAACGACCCAATCGAAGACGCCACAATGCTTGGAGAGTTTAGATCGGAGCACATTGAAGGCGAGGATCAGGGCAAGGAGTTTGCCGGAAAGGAACTCTTCATCGTTCCGTGTTTGAACAAACTCAATTTTGAAAGGTCGTTTACGCTCCGTGCGCGACCGAAGAGAATCGTCGAATTCCGTGCGATACCGTTAAAACGCTAGGCTTCGTAGCCTGCTCGCTCGGCGATGGCACAGTTGTAAATCGAGGCAAGTTCTTTCGGATTCATTTGGCCGATCCTTTCAAGGTTGTTGATCTGTTGTTGCACATCCGCTCCGTCTGGCAACGCGATTTTGCCGAGCATCGCCCACTTGTGGCGTAGAATATCGCGCAGGTCGGCAGTCGAATTACGCACGTGTCCGGCGGGATACATGACGAGACCTGAGTCCATTTTTCCCCCACCCGACATCGTCAGCTGGACGGATGTCGGAATCCCATCCGGGTATTTCGCATCGTATTCCGGGCCACCGTGCTGGAAGTCGATCTTCTTCATTAATAGTCTTGTCAGCGGATGGTAGATCGCCGTGTCGCCCACCTGAAAGTCATAGGGCAAGAGCATGAGCGATTTCCAAACGTCATCTTCACTCTTCGCCACTTTAGCCTGCTCGATGGCTTTGCGCAAAAGCGTCGCGACGATGTACGCCATGGAATGGTCCGCGCTCTGTCGAGTCTTGGGGTTCTTCTTCATCGGGTTTCCGATGATTCCAAACGCGGGCTCATACGCCAGGATCGTGATCCGCTCGATGTTCTTACCGCCGCTTTCTATGAGCATGGGGTTTGCAACTAATAGATCGATCATTCCTTGCAGCGCGCCTGCCGACTGGTGCTCGTAGAGGCCGAGTTTGAAATGCATCCCCATCACCGCGAAGTCGTCCCCGCTATGGGACAGCACGAGTTCGAACGGCGAGTCTCCCTCTTCTTTCCATCTCTCCTCCCCCGTCGTCGTGGGCTCGAAAAAGCGAAAAATCGCCTCAGGATTCCGAACAATATCGCGTGGGCCGACGAACCCATTCATCGCGCGCTTAATGCAAAGGATCGCGGCCTCCGTGCTGATCGCCGCGCTCGCACCCTTGCTGTCGCTGAGTTGTTTTCCAGCGCGGATCGCCCGCCAAGGGATGTAGTGCGCGACGAACATCCCGATCGCGCTCTCGATCTGTTCTGCCGACGCGCCCATCAGAGCACCATACACCGCCGCCGAAGCGATTGCACCATGCACGACGTGGTCGATCTTGTATGTCTTGAGCGAGAACACTTCAGCGAGCCGCCCGCGAATCTCATCGAGCAACAACATCGCGCGAAGTGCCGTCGTACCGTCTAGCGCCTTTTGTTGGCATGCGGCGATCACAACGGGATAAAAATCGTTGTGTCCAAATTCGCCAGCCGTATGTCCAAGTTCAGGACGGTAGCCAAAGTTGGTGCCATTGCTGTCCCACTCTCTCACCGCCGCGCAGTTCGCAAGGATCGCCTTTTCCGGCATCACCCTTTCGTTGCTTCCAAAGCAGGTCGCCCCTGCGTTGCTTTGATAGTTCATCGCTTCCTTTCTGAGGAGGGTGGGGGCGTTCGTCTGCAGCGCCAGTGCGCTCAGCCCGCACAAGACCGAGTCCGTGTGAAACATCCTGACCCGCTCGATCGCCTTCTCGCTCGGATTCCCTTCTTTTAGAAATTGAATCGCAAACTCACCAATCCCCAGCGCTTGATTGCTATCTGGGGCGAGACGGACGAACGACGGCATGGCGTTGATTGTATCGCCTGGTCTCAGGATCGGCGGGATCGGCGGGTAGCGGCGGCACCGGCTGGCATCGAAGGGGTGGCTCCACTCTTTAGA
>CAYYZP010000406.1:0-4515 GCA_964476165.1 uncultured Fimbriimonadaceae bacterium | reverse complement strand
GGAACGGCACGACTAGTTTGGGGGGGGAAAACTTGTCCTTCCCGTCGGCGCTCACTTGGAAGATTCCGGTCGATTTCACCAGCCACTCGCTCGGGTGGCTTTCACCTGAAACAGAAGTGATGTTGACGATCGCCTTAGTCTCCCCCCCCGAGGTTGTGACTTTGACGACCTTAAGCGTCATCTCGCGCGTTGCCCCAGCCGCGGTCACCGAGTACACCCACTGGTTGCCGACCTTGAGAGGAAAAAGGCTGGCGTCGTCATAAGCCTGGACCCCCTTATTGGCTTGTTTAGGAGCCTTAGACGTGCCGGAGCATCCAGCAACTATCAGAGCCATGAGCAAAAACAACGCGGTTCGGTTCACTTTTTCTCCTTGATGATTTCGTTCAACAACACCACCGCTTCCTCGACCAGTTGCTTCGAGGGTACCCGGCGGATCGTCGCGGCGCTTTCCGGAAGTTCGGACGTCACCCTGGGCGCCGCGATGGCGATTGAATCGACGACGAACAACAATTGGAATCCCGAGTTCTCCCGACTGTACTTCCATAGCCTGAGCCTCCCTTCCTCGGTGAGATCGATCTTGATGTCGTTAAGCGTCTTGTTCTCCGCGATCGAGTAATTCTCAAAACTGGCTGAAGTGACATGGCTCTCGTTTAAAAGCACGATCGTGTTGTCCAAGACTTTTTTGACGGGCGCCGAAAGTGCGTCGAGCCGCGCCAAGTCGGTCTTTCGACCGAGCGATGCAGCGACGTCTTCAATACGACCCGATGACACCATCGATTTTGCAACGTCCGTGTAAATGCCGGCGATGGTCGAGTCCGAGGGATTGAACTCTTCATTAAGCCTGTTCTCCACGTTGATGCAGAACAGCGGCTGAAAAAGTTCGCGCACGCGCCCGACCAGTGTGCGCGTCTCACCTGCGACGTTGATGCTCATGGACACCGGCGAATCGATCAAGATGCCCTCCACGATCGAACTGACGTTTACTGTGTCCAGAGGTTTCCCATCGAGCGTGACATTGAGGTCGGATTCGAGCGCCTTTTTGACGACTGTATCCCCCGCGAGCGCCTTCGCAACGTCCTCCTGCTTCCAAACTTTCGCATATAAAGAAGTGTCCGTCTCCGGCCACTCGTTAAGTCGCATAAGGAGCGGCCCAAGCGCTTTCTCCTCTCCCTGGAGCGTTTGGATCAGTTCGCGCAAAGGCAGTCTGCTCGCATTGGCCAGGCTGTCGCTCCCGGCGGACATTTCGTTCTCGCCCTCCGCGCCCTCATACTTGGCCAAATAGGCGACCTGGTTGGCCACGACGATCTTGTAACCAGACTGGGGGCTGATCGCCACAACGTTGACACGCCCAGGCATGATCGGGCTCAGCACCACGTTGCGCAGTTGGAACGCCCCATAACCCCTCCAGCCGAGCCAACAAATAAGGATGATGCCGACGACGGTGAGAATGAACTTTACGGAGCCGGTGATCTTCATGTCCAGAAAGGATGGCCAGGGGCCTCAGAACAGGAAAACAGTTTACCGTGGTGCCTAGTTCCGGTTTGGCCAGGGTAGGATTCCTCCGATGAAGGTATCGGAGGCCGCGGCGCGAGTCAGGGCGGAGGTCGCAAAGGCCGTCGTAGGACAAGAGAGGGGCGTCGAATATGTGCTGGTCGCGTTCCTAGCGGACGGGCACGTGCTTCTCGAAGGCGTTCCTGGTGTAGCAAAGACGCTACTTGTGCGCACAGTATCGCACGTCCTCGATCTCCAGTTCACGCGCATCCAGTTCACGCCGGACCTCATGCCGAGCGACGTGATCGGCACCAACATTTTTGACGCAAAAGAGGTGGACTTCAAACTGCGCAAGGGCCCCATCTTCACCTCAGTTCTCTTGGCCGACGAGATCAACAGGACTCCGCCAAAAACGCAGGCTGCCCTCCTAGAAGCCATGGAAGAGCGACAGGCGACCATCGACGGAGTCAGATATGTGTTGCCGTTTCCATTCATCGTATTCGCCACACAGAACCCGATCGAGTTCGAGGGCACCTACCCGTTGCCAGAGGCTCAACAGGACAGGTTTATGTTCAAAGTCTTATTGACCTATCCATCCCCCGAACAAGAACTCGCGGTCCTTAGACGTTTCGATCAAGGCTTCCGCGCTTTGGCGCTCGAAGAGGCCGGAGTGCAAAAAATTCTGGATGCAGAAACCCTGCGCGAATTGCGCAAGCAGATCCAGACTGTCCGCGTCGAAGAAAAGATTTTCAACTACATCTACGAGATCGTCGGTGCGACGCGCGCCAACAACAACGTCTTGGTGGGGGCATCGCCACGTGCCGGATTGGCGCTGGTCGCCGGAGCAAAGACGCTCGCCGCCGTGCGCGACCGCGACTTCGTGATCCCCGACGACGTCAAGGAACTCGCTTTGCCCGTCATGCGGCACCGGGTCATCATCCGTCCCGAGGTCGAGATCGAGGGCCACACCGTGGATCAAGTCCTGACGGCGATCGTCGACGCGCAGGCCGTCCCGAGGTAACTGCTTTGCGAGCCTTGGCTCTGCGCCGTCAGCGCTTCGGTGGAATCGCCACATACGCGAACCTCTTGGTTCGTGGACTCGATCCTTTAGGAGTGGAACTCGTGGTCGACGACTGCTACGACTGGATGCGCAAGGAGACCAGGGGAAAGATCGACCGCGAAGTATCGAAGAAACTGTTCGCCGCCGCAAAGGGCTTCGATCTCGTCCATGCGTTCGGTTATCGGGCGGCGTGGGCGTGTTCTGCGGCGTTTGGACATTCGTTCCCATGGGTCTACACGGCGCACGAACTGAACAAGACCCGGCACGCGCAGTTCGTCGAATCGCTGAACGCCGCGCGCGGTGGGGGCGCGTCTTCCGAGGTGGGCCGCCACGCGCTAGAAGTGATCGGTGTCAAAAACGTAGGGACGATCGTGCCCGGTTTCCCTGCCAACCGCCGTGTGCTGGACCGATCGGAGTGCCGCGCCATGTTAGGGATTGCCGCCGACGAGTTTTTACTTGTCGGCGCCGGAGCGTTCTGTGAAGAGCACAGCCTGTTGTCGGCGATCCATGTGACGACAGCGCTCCCCCACCACGTGCGACTGATGATCTGCGGGCAAGGCGAACAAGAATCTCTATTGCGCACAGCGATCAGTGAGCGAGCGACCGTCAGCACCGAGCCCTTTGCCCAGCAGACCGCAATCGCTGCGGCAGACCTCGTCATCGTGCCCAGTGTCACATCGGGTTTCAGTTTCACAGCGGCAGAATCCATGCTCCAAGGGACGGCGGTGGCGCTCAGGCGGGTGGGGGGACTTGCTGGCATGGCGATCGACCACCAGACAGGGTTTTTCTTCGACAGCGACGAGGAACTTCTCGACCTGCTCAACCACCTTTGTTTCAAGAGGGAGTTCGTCAGGGAAGTGGGCAGGGCCGCCCGCCAAAGAGCCCTCCTCGAATACGACCTGGCCCGGACCGCGAGCGAAACTTTGAGCCTGTACAAGGAGGCCCTAGGTTCAAAACGGTAGCCTTGTGGAAATCTGGACCTAAGACCGCAGTCAATCGGGACCCGATCTCGTCTATCCTTATGAAGGCAGTGGTCACCACGGACAGGTGGTAACGGAGGACGGAGCAGGGATGCTCCCCCTGCTCTTCTTTCATTTCCACCACTCCACGATCTCCTTTTTAAGGAAGTTCCAATCGCGCAGCGCGTGGTGGGGGTACCGCACCGTGACGTTCCAAAACTGTTTCCACGGATCGACCACGTCGGTCTGTCGCGGAACGCCGTGGAACTTGATGATCCTGGTCTCGTTCCAAAGTTGTTCGAACTTTTTCTTCGATTCTCGGTTCGCTTCTCTAAGGACTTTGTACGACTGGATGTGCCCTTCCGGAAAATATCCGATCCTGTCTTCTAGACCAAGAGCGCAGAGCGTGTTGTAAACGAAGAACTGGTCGCCCTTGGTGCGGAACTCCGGAAACCTGTCGCTCGCATACACTTCCCAAACAGATCGAAGCGCCTCGTTCTTGGTCACCCACTGCACACAAGAGTTCATGATCGGCCTTCTCCAATCGCGGATTCCGATCATGTCCTTCTTCAGTCCTCTTGCGTGGTCCACTAAATAAGCGAGGTCCTCTTTGATGACAAGCGTGATGTCCATGAACAGCGCTTCGTCATAAGGGAACACCGCCTGGTTGTACATGAGCACTTTGTTGAACGGCCCCCTTGCGCCGAACTCTTTGATGTCGATCTGTGCGATCTCTTGGCTGACGTCCCTCTTTCTGTCGGTAAGGCACGTCAGTCGGAACGGCCCCGAAAAATTGCGACCCAGCATGTTGTAAAGCCGCTGGACGTAGAGGTCGGGAAACTTCTCCCCGGCGTTCACGCACACGATCTCGACCTTCTCTTGGCTCATTTGGACGGTTCAAATTGTGCCACACCGTGCGCTCCAAGTCCCTCTCCCGGCCCGCGAGCGTCCAACATCCGAATCCTTCACATGGTCGGGTGGCATGGGCAACTGGGCTGACCAAAC
>CAYYZP010000405.1:0-7350 GCA_964476165.1 uncultured Fimbriimonadaceae bacterium | reverse complement strand
TTGCCGTGCCATATGTCCCCATCGGGCGCGATGCGGCGGTGGCGTATGGCGAGCAGGACATGCAGTTTACGAACACGACGGGTGGCGCGATTGCGATTTCAGCCGAGTGGAAGCCGGGTCTGTTGACTTTTCGCGTTTTGGGAAAACCTGATCCTTCCGAGCGCGTCGAGATCACGCAGGTCATAACTTCTGTGTGGACGCACCCGATCAAGTATGTGGACGATTTCAGTTTCGCGCCAGGGGTTGAGAAAGTGATCGAGAAAGGCGGGAAGGGTTTTAAGGCTGTGACCCGTCGGGCCGTTTATCGCGACGATGCTTTGGTTTCGGACGAACTTCTTTACAAGAGCCACTATAAAGGTGCGCCGAAGATCGTTGCGCGCGGGCCGGTCGTGATTCCACCGCTGTAAATATTTCAGTTAGGAGTGACGCGGATGAGTTGGAGGCGCTTGCCGGTGAAGATCGATTCGCCGAAGGGCGAGAGGTCCGCGAGGTTCTGGTTCGGATAGGCGGACGGGAGGGGGACGACGATGTAGTCGGTCTTGAGCGTTCGCAGGAACATACGTCTTTGCTTCTCAGTCCATGGCCTAAAGAAAAACTGCGTCGCCTCGTCTCGTCGGTAGTTGTACTCCGGCGTTTCGCTCCAGTGCCCGGCGTAAGAGTACGTTCCGGTGAGACCTGAAAGCACCGGGTTGAGGTCGTTGAAGACGGGGGGGGAGCCGAGGTTACCGATCATCACGCCAGGTAGACAGAGAACGTCCTTTCCATAGCCCTCTTTGTTGAGAATCTCGACGATCTGCGTTTCATCTTGATCGAGGTAGAGACTGTGGACGAGAGTGCGCGAAACTCCGCTAGCACCCAGTAGAAGGTCGCGTTTGAGCCAGAGGATCGATGAGAGGCAGCAGAGGACCGCACAGAGTGTTTGGACGAGAGGACCTGTCGGCTTATTGATGTTCTTGGTGAGCGCGACGATTCCGATCGCGGCGAGGATCGCCCACGGGACCGCAATCAACATAGTCAACTTGCGCTGGAAGAGCGCGGGGAAGTAGGGGGCGATAAGCGACACGCACGCCCATGACCACAGAAGGTTTAGAGCAATGTTTTTCGATGCCAGGAACAAGACAGGAACCCAAAACAAAACATAAAGAACAATCCATCCTGAGACATCCATAATTTGGCGGTCAAATAATGGGAACAGCAACAGCCCAAAAAATGCAAGCGAGACTAGGGTAGCAATACCAAGTGTCGACCTGTGCTGGGTTTCAGGAGTCGCTCTTGGACTCGCAAATGCGAGCATCGCAAGTAGAGCGAGTCCAATTCCGAGTTGTCCTGGATGGGCGGAAAAGGTAGGAGTTGCTGCACGGGCTTGAAAAACGGGATCACTTTTGAGTGTATAGACAAACCAAAGCGCGGGCGGGATGGCGGCGGCGCAGATGACGCCCGCGCGGAGGAGCCATGCTTTCGTGACCAACTTGTTGAACGCGCAGGCAACGAGAAACGCGATCAGCACCAGGGCGACGAGCAAAACATCGTAACTATGGATGTTCATCAGGAGGAAGAACGCGATGGCGCCAGGAAAAACGGGCTTCCACGATTCGCGGCACTTGATAATGGAAATGAGCGTAACGAGGATCAAGCACGCCGCAGCCAAGAAAAGCCCGTTGGTGAGCATCGAAGGGAACACGAACCCCTCGGGCTGCCAGTTGTCGATCGACTGCATCCCGCTCATCATCGATGAGAACCACTCAGGCCCTTTTTCAATCTTGTCGCCGAACGTCTGCCACGACATCCAGGCCAGTCCCCCACCGAATACTGAGAGTACCAACGCGATTTTGGCTGTGCGCACTTCTAAGTCAAGCAGCGCGATCATACGACTTAATAGGAGACATAAGACGTATGAAAAAATAACGCGGGCAAGAGTCAATGTCAAGGTAATGCCCAGTAATTTGGCGATCACACCAAGCATAAAGAAATACAAATTGACCGTCAGCCCCGGTTGCGACTCCAAAGAAGCAAACCGGTTGTCGAAGAAAAACGACCCTTCCATCGCCTGGCGCATCCATGCCGCGTAGACCATGTGGTCGTCCAGGCTCATGTGGAACGGCAGATAGGTTGATCCGGGCGGCCTTGTTAGCCAGCCAATCAAGACGGGCAGAGCGGCCCAAAAAGCGGCAACGAGACCGATCAGCCTTGCGAAACGAGCGAACCCTTGGGTGGGGGACTGCTCCAATATCCGCCTACCTGTTAAGGCCCCGAGCCGCGCGCGAATCGCGTTCGAGGGCCGTGACCATCTTGAGAAGTTTTCTGGCCGCGTTAGAAGCGGTCGATGGGCTGATGTGGCTGTTCGCCATCTGTTGGACGATGTGATAGTGGTCGCGCAGTTCCTTGGGCGCCGAATCGACCAGTTGTTGCTTCGACCTGGTCCGCACGGAAGGCATCGCCTTTGCCAGACGCTCGTCGCACTCTTGGATCACGTTGTGCAGCGCGACGCCCGTGTCCCCTCTCCGGCGCAGGACGTCGGCCACTGCGTCGAAAAACTCGCGCGACGATCTGACCTCGCGTATTTCCTTAATTGGTGGACCAAACCGACGACCGAGTGCAAAGATGAGCGTGACAAAGAGCAGGACCGCTTGCCAGCGTGCGACCACCGCCCAGTTGCCGAGCGTGTTGGCCGCACTGGGCTCGATGGCGTTACCGATCCCCGCTTCGTAAAACGCAATGGTGGCGCCTTTGGGAGCAAACGTGCGCACGATGTCGAGGGCGAACTCGGCGTTCTTCTGTTGGTCCAGGTTTTCGTTCGCGAACGCCATTCCGTCAGACATCAAGACCAGGCGGCCACGCTCGTCCATCGCGAGGCCGACGAACGGGTTTCCGTTGACGATCCATGCGGCATAAAAGAGCGCTTCAGGGACGATTTGGCTTTCGCCGAGGTACATCTGGTCTGTCGTGATCGCAAGTTCGCGGTTTGGATCAATTGCGCTCATCGCTTTCGTGTCGCGCCCCTTTCGGATGCCTTCGTCGACCTCGATCTCGAAGACCGTGCCGCCGTCACGCCAGTAAAGATCGAGAACGTTCGGCTTTGGCTCTTCTTCGAGTAGCATTTCTTCAGAGAACTCATCGAACTCGTCACGATCGACAGGGTCGGCAGGATAGGTGGGGGCGATAACGAGGTCGGCTTTTGAAAAATCAGGCTTCGGCCCACGCTCGAGATAGACCTCATAGCCTTCGCGATTAAGAAGTTCGAAGAACGCCGCGTATCCGGACGGCCTGACGTTGGTGACGCTGGGAAAGAAAGTCTTCTCCGTGCGCAGCAACATCATGAACATCGTCGAGATGATGAGGATAGCGGTCATGATCCACACGCCGCGCGTCACCAACCACTTCATGCCGGCACCTTCATCCTGATGGCGGCCAAGAGTTCGATGTAATAGTCCTTGAACTGGATGTAGTCAAGTTCTCCATTGACGATGTTGCCATACCAGACTTTGTCGAAGGACTGAGTCAATGTTCGGAAGTCTTTTTTGGGATTGTTCGGACTTGCCTCGATGCGATAGAGGTGCTCCCAATTGGTCTCGTGCCTCTTGAACCGCGCGACGTTTGCATCGTCATACTTCATCAGGCACGCAAGATACAGGCAGCGGATGGCGTCGCGGAACTTGCTTTCTGCGGCCAATGACTCTGCCATTTGCAGATATTCGTCAGCGGTCCTTTCTGGTTCGTCGTCTTCGAGAATTCCGCCCAGACGACGCCTCCGACCGACAAACTTGGCATTGCGGAGCACGAAGAAGAGCACTGCGGCAATGCCCCCACCGATGAGCACCCAGAAGAGCAGGCGGATACCGGTGAACAGTCCAAGGTTGATGTTTGGCGAGATTTGAGAACTGCTGTTTCGGAAAAGTTCTTCGAGCCATCTCATCAGTCTGTCGCCGATGCGCCCGCTGACGCCGTCGAGCCAGTTGCGGTCCTTTCGGTCTTCTCGGTCGACATAGATCGGGTTCGACAGTATCTCTTCTGCTGTTTTCTTTGGATCTTCGAGGGTCCCGGTGCTTTTCGGGGTCTCAATGTCTATTTTCGAGTCCAATTCTTCGATAAGCGCGTCGCGCATTTCCTCCCATGAGACATCGGGATCGGCAAAACGTCTTCGCTGCAGTTCGACCTGTCGTACTACGGTGGACGAAAAATAGTGTTTGAGAGAAGTATCGAAGCGGAGACTGCCCGGTGCGGCGTCCAACAAGATTTGGAACTCAAATATCGATTTTGTTGCAGCGACTTTTGCCTTAAACTCCGACGCATCGGAGCCGAGGGCGAGCGCCGCGAACAAGAGCGCGCTAAAAACGCAAATCAGCCGATTCTGTGCCTTTGATAACGTCATGTGCCATCGTCTCGATGTCAAGGGCCTCGAGTTTGACCCGTCTGTCAAAGTAAATGACGGTCAGCCCGCAGGCCAAGTAGGGGATGATCAGCCAAATTGTGAAAAGGCCAGGGAGTGCGGCTACGGTCTCCGCGAAAATCGACCACAAAAAGTTTTGTCCGGCGGCCTCTTCCAGGACGCCGATCGCGCCACTTTCGCCGAGCACTGCATATGTCCCGCCCCATAAAAGCGCGCCGCAGACGACAGCAATGACCCAAACGTGGAGCAAAGCGTCGTAGCCGCTGGAAATGTGCCGCGCCTTTTTGATGAGAATCCCCCCCCGTTCGAGCGCTCGCTTGGCCCCAACGCCCTCGATCGCAGCAACAGCGGGCGCCATGGAAAGGCTGCCGAAAAAGATCGGCACAATTATCAAGGAGACGGTCAGACCGAGCACGGCGATCACGGTCATGCCTTCTGCAACGATTTCGTTGCCCGTGCTTTCAAAATACGCGCTTACCATAAAGAGCGCGCCAGCGATGACGAGATAGATGCCCGATCTGAAGAAGATATTAATTAGGAGCGGAAACATGGTACGCACTCCCTTGCTCGACGCCTCGAGTGCGGAGTCCGTGTCGACCTTTTGTTCAAGCACATATTCAGCGACTGCGCGCGAGGCGAGACCGATCGAATAGGACATCGCCAAGAGCGCAATCGGGAGCCCGACGAAAACGCCAAGAGAAACGACCAACATCACTTCCTCGAACTGCTGCCGAAGATCACCGGGCGCCTGGGTCTGAAAAATTCCGGGCAAGATAAACGTTTGGAAGAACACGAGGCTGACAAAGAACAAGAACGTCGACGGCACCGTCAGTCGCATGATCGGCCAAGCCAGTTTTTGGTAAGTGCGAGCGGTGAAGTCGACGATCTGGCTTGTCGTCCGGGGCTGCAGGAGCCTGCGACGGTCAACTGACCTCATGCGCTTCTGCATGAACTGTTCGGGTGAATCCAGATCGATCATCGTCGCTTTACCGGCCCTTCTACCCTTTAGTGTACTGTGAGGGTGTACCGTTCGTCTATAACAAAGTATCCGCCAAGGAGTCTGAAGAACCATGAGCCTTGCCTGCCTAGCCCTCGCCCTTGCCTTCGGCGCAGATCCGACCATCGATGACGCAGTCCAGAAATCGTTGAAATCCGCTTCATTTACGACAGTGGTCGAGGGCGCGAAGCAGGCCGAACTCCAAAAGATCAACAAGGACTTTGCCCAGTCGTACCGGTTCAAGAGCATGGACGTGTGGATGAAAGAGCCTTTCATGATCCGCATGGAGTCCAAAGTGGACGACAGCGACATCCTAATGGTCATCAACGGCGCGGTGCGCAAACTGAGCATTCCCAAAGCGCGGCTCACGCAGAAATTTAACTTGGCCAAACAGCCAGGGAAGCGCCAGACGGTGTTCGACTTCGGCCTATTGACGCCTGCGCTTTTCGACGGGCTTTTCGAGGCGATCTTTGTGCGAACAGAACGTCGGCCGGGAGAGTACGTGTTCGACGTCACTTATATCCCGTCGTTGAAAGACAAGACGCGCCACCGCATCTGGGTCGATCCCGAAAAGAGGTTCATGACCAAACGACAATGGTTCGCGAACAGGGGGGGGCACCTGATGGCCACGTTTGACTATAGCGAGCCGATGAACCAGAGCGGCGTATGGTTTCCTACGAAGGTCGCCGTTTCGAACGCAGACGGGATTTTGGCTGGGACAACGGTCTATAAGAACCTGAAAGTGAACGGCGCGGTGGAAGACAGCCTGTTCAAAATCTAACGCAGGACGCGCGTTAGCGTCTGCCCGATGGCGACGGCGGTGAAGTCCAAGAGCCTAAGTCCGTGCTCATAGTTCATGCGCGTCGGGCCGATGATGGCGATCGTGCCCGCTTCTTCGTTGGCTACGCTGAACGACTGCCGCAAGATGCTCAGAATGTGGTGGCGCTCGTCACTGTGCTCCTTTCCGATAGTAACCGTTGAGATGGCCCCCCCCTCGGCGACTACCGCTTGACGCAGCGCGGACTCGTCTTCAAGACTGTGGAGGAGTTGTTTCAGCAGGGCTGGATCCTTTTGGAACTCCGGCTGGGCGATGATGTATTCCTCGCCTTCGAAGATCACTTTGCTGTTTGTGATCTGTTTTGCGACCTCCTGGATTTTGTTGCAGACTGTTTTGAGAAGTCTGTCGAGAGAAGGATCGCCGACGGTTGGCGTACCCGCTTTGGTTAGACTGATGAGCGACTTGCCCTCGGCGTATGAGGAGAGCGCCTCGTTGATCCGGCCGATGTGCTCAAGGGTCGCGCCTTTGGGGATTTCGATCACTCGGTTCTCGACCAGTCCGTTGCCGAGGATGAGAACGAGCAATCCCCGCGTTGGGCCGAGGGCAGTGAGGAGCGCGTTCTTGACAGTGAGTTTGGAATCCTTGATAATGACTGCGGCGGCTAGCAGGTGGGTGAGGCGGCTCAATGTGCGAGCCGTGTGCTTGAGGAGTTCTTGGAGAGTGTCCTCTTCGTCAGTGGCCTCTTTGAGTTTTTGTACTTTTTCTTTGTCGAGTGGGGCGTCCATCATCAGGCGGTCGACGAAGTAGCGGTAGCCCTGATCGCTGGGGACGCGGCCTGCGCTCGTGTGGGGCTGTTCGAGGAACCCGAGGCCGCTGATCTCCGCGAGTTCGCTCCGAATTGTTGCAGATTTGACGCCAATGTTGTACTTTTCAGCGAGTAACTCACTCGGTATGGGCTCGGCGGCCGAGACGTATTCGATGATGACGGCCCGGAGGATCTGCTCTTTTCGCTCGGAGAGTTGGTCCACTGCCTTTAGTTTACGCGGTTATGGAGGGAAGGGTCAGGGGTCAAGGGTCAGGGAAGGGTGGTGGGCGTAGAATGGAGACGATGGAGCGAGGGCCGTGTGAGCGCGTGTTCGGGGTCGAGACGGAGATCGGGACTCTGTCGTCGCAAGACTCGGCGGAGCA
>CAYYZP010000404.1:0-7251 GCA_964476165.1 uncultured Fimbriimonadaceae bacterium | reverse complement strand
GATGGACGACGACTGTAAGAACTTCATGAAACTCATGTCGGCGCGCATGAACCTTTCCGCCCGCGTCTTCGACCGCATGCTCAAGGTCGCCCGCACCATCGCTGACCTCGCCGGCGACGACGAAGTCCAAAAAAACCACCTCTCCGAGGCGGTGCAGTACAGAAACGCGCAGTAGCCCCTGCCAACAGGAAGAAACGCGGAATGAGTATAGGGAGGGCGTTTCCGACGTCATAAAGGTATCTTGACTCCCATGCAGACCCGTCGGCTCGTCGCAACAGCCTCCTTGGCTTTTGCAGGCGTTTTAGCGCTAGCCGATGGACTGCCAAACCGCATCCTTCTCATCCCGATCGACGACCGACCGGCCACAACGCAGTTCGCCCAGATGATCGCAGAAATGGCCGACGTGAAGGTCGAACTTCCTCCCGCGAGAATCCTTGGCAAGTTCACCCAGCCCGGATGGCCCGAGCAAATACTCGCCTGGATGTCCACGACGGACCTCACGCGATACGACGCTATCGTCATGAGCACCGACATGATCGCCTACGGCGGACTCATCGCGTCGCGCACCGACAGATCGAGTTACAACCTTGCAATCATCCGATTGCGCGAACTGTCTCGTCTGCGAAAGACCGCGCCACAAACAAAGTTCTATGCTTTCTCATCGGTCATGCGGCTTGCCCCCACCGCGACGAAGTTCACCGAGCCCTGGATGCTCGATCTCGCGCGCTACGCCGTCGAGTCGGAAAGGTTTCGCAAGTCAAGGTCGTATACGCTTTCGCGCACTCTTGCAAACTTAAGGAGGACGATTCCAAAAGGAGAAGTCGAAAGGTACGAAGCCGTGCGAGACCGCAACCACCGCATCCAACAAGAACTCGTCCGAATGACGAGCAGCGGCGTATTCGACTATCTCATTTTCGGGCAGGACGACGCGCAGAAAGAGGGCCCGCACGTCCGCGAGACCGACCGACTTAAGTTGATTACGAACAATCTCAACATCAGTAACCGCGTCTCTTTCGCCGAAGGAATCGACCAGCACTCCAATATTCTCGTCAGCCGCGCGATGCTCGATAAATCTGGGTGGTCGCCGCGCGTCCGCATCGTATTCGCCGACGAGGACGCCAAGAAAAAGATCGCCGCCTATGAGTCTGAGTCCATCGAAGCCTCCCTGCGCGACCAACTGCTCGTGAGCGGCGCGACGCCTGGGCGCGAAGTCGACGATTTCGACTATTCGCTCTATGTCAACACGCCCGATTCCAGCGAGATGCGGCTAGGAATCTTCCTTGATTCGCTCAAGACCGAAGTGGACCAGGGCTTTCCCGTAGCGGTGGCTGATATCAACCTCGGAAAATCCGGCACAGGCGATCCCGCGCTCTACAACGTCGTGACAGAAAACGGCCGTGCGGTCCGGCTTCTCGCCTACGCCGGATGGAACACCGCAGGCAACACGATGGGCACGGCGATCCCTGCAGCGAACGTTTATCTTCTCGCACGAAAAGAGCAGGTAGATCCATTGATTAGAGAAGTTGCGCTCAGAAAGTTCGTGCTGCACCGCCTCGTCAACGATTTCGAATACCACAGTTATGTGCGCCCCGAGGCGTATGCGATGATCAAAGAGATGCCGAAGGCGACGAAGTCGGAGGCTTACGGCGCAGACTACGTCAAGTTAAACGAGTACGTCTCAGGGGACGTCAAGCGTCGGCTGATGGAACAGTTTGGAAACCAACTCCTCGGCACGCGATTTTATGTCGGCTCGAAACAGTATGAGATCATCGGCCTCAAGGACGTGAAGGCGTATCTCCCCTGGCCCCGCGCCTACGAAGTCCGCTTGGAGTTCGACGTCGAGACCAAAGAAATCATCGGTGATTGAACATTGAGTTGCGGGCGCCCCGCCTGCACTTCGGGTGCCACGGTTTGTCCATCGCCCGAACGTCAGTTCGGGCGATGGCAGGCCGTGCAGCGTGCCGATACGTTTCGACAAAGCATGTTGAATACGTGGTCCCCAAAGGCTTGCAGAAGTCGCACGGCCCGCCCTTTCAAGAACTGGCGTTCTTGAAAGGGACAAACCGTGGCACGCTGGAAAAGTCGCCCAACCAACGTCTCGACACAAGGTAACCTTTGCGCAATGATTGCGCGGTTGCGTGGCGAGGTGATCGAGGTCGGAACGGGTCGCATGGTCGTCGATGTGGGGGGGGTAGGATACGAGGTCCTCGCGCCGGAGTCCGTTTTGCTCGCCGTCGCACACGTCGGCCAGACCGTCGATCTCCGAATTCGCCAAGTCTTGCGCGAAGACGGACAATACCTTTACGGATTTCTGAATTCCGAACAACGTCGGCTTTTCGACCTTCTCACCGGTGTCAAAGGCTGCGGTGCAAAGATCAGCCTCGCGGCGATCGGCGAACTCGGCGAGCGCGGAGTCGTCTCCGCCATTGCAACGCAAGACATGCGGATGCTCGCGCGCACACCAGGAATTGGAATGAAACTTGCCGAGCGCATCGTCGTCGAACTCAAGGACAAGGTCGCTGAACTCGCATTAATTCAGCGCGCAACAGTCACGATGTCTACCCCCCCCGACGATGAGGTCGTCGATGCGCTCCTCAGTCTCGGTTATCGCCGGCCGGAAGCCGAAATGGCGGCCAGTGCGGCTCGAAGCGAGACCGACAAGATAGAAGAACAGGTCAAACTCGCGCTTAGGAGGCTGGCGAAGTGAGCCGCACGGAAGAACTCGATCCTCGCCGCACGATCGAAGACCACGCCGAAATCACCTTGCGGCCCCGTCGTCTCACCGAGTTCATCGGTCAGGAAAAAATCAAGCGAAACCTCGACGTTTTCATGAAAGCAGCGATCCAAAGATCGGAGCCGCTCGACCACTTGCTCCTTTACGGCCCGCCGGGTCTCGGAAAAACGACGCTCGCGCACATCGTCGCCAACGAAATGAACGCGCTCGTCCATGTCACGAGCGGACCCGCAATAGAGCGCCCTGGTGACCTTGTCGGAATCCTCACGAACCTCGATCCCGGTGCAGTTCTGTTCATTGACGAGATCCACCGCCTTGCGCGACCTGTCGAAGAAATCCTTTATCCCGCGATGGAGGACCGCAAAGTGGACATCATGATCGGCAAAGGCCCGGCGGCGCGCTCGATCCGCCTCGACGTTCCACCGTTCACCGTGGTGGGGGCAACGACAAGGCAAGGGTTGCTCACCGGGCCGCTCAGGGACCGATTTGGGATCGTGTTCAATTTTTCATTTTACGACCAAGAGGCGTTGGACAAGATCGTCGTGCGCTCGTCGTCGATTCTCGGGTATTCGATATCGACCGACGGTGGAAACGAGATCGCTCGCCGCTCGCGTGGCACGCCCCGCATCGCCAACCGCCTGTTGCGACGCGTGAGGGACTTCGCACAGGTCGATGGACTCGAGACTATTGACAAAAAAATCGCCGACAAAGCGCTCGACGCGCTTGAAGTGGACGACCGCGGCCTTGACGACACGGATCGCACCCTCCTTCGCGCCATTATCGAAAAATACTCCGGCGGCCCGGTGGGGGTCGAGACCCTCGCGGCGACTACCGGCGAAGACTCCCAGACCATCGAGGACGTTTACGAGCCCTACCTGCTCCAACAGGGCTTCCTCGCCCGCACCCCTCGCGGTCGCACCGTGACGAAACTGGCCTACGAGCACCTCGGCATCAAAGTGCCGAAGCGCGTCAGTGAAACTGATCCAGCCTTGTTCGACTAAAAACGACAATGCGAATAACCGGCACGTTCCTGGACGAGATCACGCACGACATCCCCAGCCAGAACTGGGGCGAAAAAGAGTGGAGCAAGGAGTTCGCACTCTACCCAAAGATCGGCATCGACACCGTCATCCTCATCCGCGCTGGATACAAGGACAGGTGCGTGTTTCCGAGCAAGTCCATCCCCCACCTGCTCCCAATCAAACACGACCTCGGCGCGATGTTTCTCGATCTCGCAGAAGAATTCAATCAAAACCTTTTCTGGGGCACCTACGATAGCGGCGAACACTGGATCAAGGGAGACTGGAATCAAGAAGTCGACGTCAACAAGAAGTTCATTGACGAAGTCACCAAGCGATACGAAAACAAGAGGGCCTTCAAGGGCTGGTACATGTGCCACGAGACCGCGCGCAACCACCTCAACATCATCGACATCTTTAATCAAATCGGCGTGCACTGCAAACAAAACAAGGATCTCCCGGTCCTCATCTCTCCGTTCCCGATGGGAGAAAAACAAGCAGGCAAAGAAAACGCCACCCCGCTCAAACAAACTTTCCAAGACTGGGACACGATCTTCGCAGAAACAAAAGGCAACATCGACATCTGCGCGTTCCAGGACGGCCAAATCCACTACCACGAACTCCCCGATTTCCACAGAGGCATCCAACACCTCACGAAAAAACACGACATCAGGCTATGGGCAAACGTCGAGTCCTTCGACCGCGACATGCCGATCAAGTTTCCCCCTGCCGAATGGCGGAACCTAGAACTCAAACTCAGCGAGGCGGCCAAAGTCGCCGAAAAAATCATCACCTTCGAGTTTGCCCACTTCATGTCCCCCCACTCCTGTTACCCCGCCGCCCTTAACCTGTTTGAAAGATATTGCGAGGTAACGGGAGTAAGAATCTAGGGTGCAGTGTGAGGCGGCACATGGAGGTGCTGTCAATGACAAATTGGCGACCATTTGGTGACCACTAGACGACCAACAGGCAACCTCCCTTCTACATTCTCTCAGGTGCAGATATTCCGAGAAGGTCAAACGTCGCCTTCAACGACGCTTTCGTCGCGACGCAAAGCGCGAGCCTTGCTTGACTAAGTTCCGGCTGGTCGGGCTGGATCACGCGGCACGCATCGTAAAAATGATGGTACGCGCGCGCGAGTTCCGTCGCATACGTCGTCAACCGGTTGACGCCATAGTCCTCTGCGGCCCTCTCAACTTCATATCCGAGGTCCTGAAGTTTCAAAATCAGCGCCCTTTCTTTTGGATGACTGAGAATCTCCATTTCTTCGACGCTCGACGCTCGACGCTCGACGCCAGACTCTGCCCCCCCCGCTTTCTCGATCACGCTACAGATCCTCGCGTGGGCATACTGCGCATAAAACACTGGGTTCTCGTCGCTCTGTTTCTCCGCAAGATTGAGATCGAAGTCGAACGTCGTATCGTGGCTGCGCATGAGATAGAAGAACCGTGCCACATCGCGGCCCACCGTCTGTTTCTCTTCCTTAGTGCCTTCGGGACGCACGTGCTCGCCGATCTCGTTGATGAGGTCGATGAGCGCATAGATGTTGCCGTCGCGCTTGCGCATCGGCGCTGGCTTTCCGTCTTTGACAAAACGCACCAGTTGAAAGATCAAAACTTCTAGTTTTTGCTTCGCCTCTTCCAGCGCATCGATGCACGATTGCTTCTCTTTCGCGTCCTTCCAAATCTCCGCATCGTTCTCGTCGAACGACCCAGCCGCCTTGGAAGCCGGTCTCTCGAGCAACGCCGCAACGACCGCGTGCAATCGCCCGATGTAGCCGTGATGGTCAGGCCCAAGCACCGTGATCAGTTTGTCCGCGGGCTCTCCGTCCTTGGATCCGCGCGAAAACTTGTCCTTGTGGTACGAAACGTCGCTCGCAATATATGTCAGTCTCCCATCCTTGCGCCGCATCACTCGATCCATATCGTCGCCAAACTTCGTCGATCGCAGCCAGAGGGTCCGGGCATTCTCTCCCGCTTGGGGGAGAGTTAGAGAGGGGATTCGGGAATCTTCGTCTTCCTCCACACTTTGCAATTCACGCGAAACCTCCTTGATCTCCCCCCCCTTGGCAAACTCGACCTTCATACGCCACTCGCTCTCGTCCGCGACTCCCTTCGCCACGAGTTCCTCAACGCACTTGGCAACCGCGCCCGAATCGTGCAACGACTGCTCACTGAACCACTTGTCAAACGATGTGCCAAAAACGTGCAAGTCATGCACCTGCTTCACGATCATCTCTAACTGCGCAAATTGCTGAAGATTCGCAAGAGACGATAAGTCGTATTGGTCATATCCGACGTATTTGAGCTGGATTTCGGCAGCGACCTCATGCACGTAGTCCCCCTTGTAGCCGTTCTCAGGCACCGGCCTTCCCTCAAGAATCGCCTTTACCGACTCCGCAAACAGCCGCATCTGCTCGCTGTTCACCCCGTCGTTAATGTAGTATTCCCGGTGAACCTTATGCCCAGCAGCCTCAAGCACGTTGCACAGGCACGAGCCATAGGCCGCCCCACGCCCAGAACCCACCGTGATCGGCCCGTTTGGGTTCACAGACACGAACTCCACATTGATCCGAAGGGGCAAATCCACGACAGACCTGTAAAAATTCACAGGGTCGGATAGAACAAAAGTGACAGCTAGTCCCGTCAATCGGGGAGAGACGGTGAGGTTGACGAATCCAGGGCCCGCTACCTCGACCCGAGATAGGTCGGGATCGGCGGAAAGGGCCGTGGCAAGTAGCCCGGCAAGGTCTCTCGGGTTCTTTTGGGCGACTTTTGAGGCCACAAGGGCGAAGTTGCACGCGAAGTCCCCGTGTTCGGACGATTTGGTGTCTGTGATTTCGACTTTGGGGTACTCGGCGTTGTACAACTGGCCATCGGCGACCAATGACTGGACCGCCTCTGTCACCTTTTGCTCCAGCAAATGCCTCAACACGTCGAGACCAGGGATACCTGATAGGCACCCGTTTAGGTTCGCCGGACGGCACAATTTGACCGTATTTGAACTGGAACCGTACAGTTTGGACCCAAGTTGGGCTAGAATTAAAGAGATCGTACGTCCAATTGGTCAGGGTTGCCTGGTCGTGGACGGTTTATTGCTTGACTGGAACCTGGGATTAGGTTGCCAGAAAAGGATGTTGGATTAGATGGCTTTGAAACGCGTAACGATGTCCGCATACCTGCTCGACAAGGCGTATGTCACCAAAGAGCAGATTGAAGAGGCTGTCACTATTCAGAGGCAGACGAAGAACCCTGACCTCGGTCGCATTCTCGTCGATCTCGGTTATGTCGGCGAGCGCGAGGTCCTCCAAGCCAAAGCCCAAGAGGACGGCCACCAGTTCGTCGACCTAGACAACATCAGGATCGATTCCGGTGCGATCAACATTGTCCCGGAACGCATCGTCAAACTTCACACGGTGATCCCGATCCGGAAAGACGGCACCACCCTTTGGCTCGCGATGTCCAATCCCGCCGACATTCCGGCCATCGACGACGTCCG
>CAYYZP010000403.1:0-2119 GCA_964476165.1 uncultured Fimbriimonadaceae bacterium | reverse complement strand
TGCCGCGTCATGGCGATACGTGCGGCCTCGATTTGCCGGTTGGTCACCCACGCCGGTTCGAGCGCCATGAGTCCGTAGTCGCCGAACGCGACGGTGTTGCCGCCTTTTGCGCGACCTGTCATTCGGCCTCTAAACTGCTTGCGGAACTTCGATCGCTTAGGCATTAACATTTTCGTTCACCGCCTCAGCCGCCTTTGGTTCGACTGGTTCCTTTGTCTTGCTCCTTCGTGTCCTTTGGTTGTCGGCCTCGATCGCCGCGAGCATTTGCTTTTCAGGCAAGATCTCTCCGCGATAGATCCAGACTTTTACCCCCACCGTACCGTAAATCGTATAAGCCACCGCGACGCCAAAATCGATGTCCGCCCTCAATGTGTGGAGCGGAATCTTGCCCACCATGTCGGATTCGGTTCGTGCGATCTCTGCGCCATTCAATCGGCCCGAGACCATGATTTTGATCCCTCGGCCGTTCATGCGCATCGAGCGCGTGACCGCCTGCCTCATTGCGCGCCTGTGTGAGATGCGTCGCTCCAACTGCACGGCGACGTTCTCAGCGACAAGTTGCGCATCGAGTTCCGGTTGCCTCACCTCCGAGACGTTGACCTGTACCTGCGCGGTCGGATCGTCGCGACGGATGTTGTAATTCAGTTCGTTGCTGATCTCGTCGATGCCTTTTCCGCCCCGACCGATGACCGCGCCAGGGCGCGAAGTAAAGATAGAAACCTTGATTCGGTTCGCCGCCCGCTCGATTTCGACGCGGGAGATGAGGCCCTTGCCTACCTTCTTGCCGACGTACTTGCGGATCTTATAGTCCGAAAGCAACAGGTCGCGGTACTGCTTCTTTGGGCTGATCCAATGACTGTCGTGGCCGCGGATGATGCCGAGCCTGAGTCCTACCGGGTGAATTTTCTGGCCCATCTCTTTATTCCGCCGCCTCGTCGACTGTTTCTGTTGTGTCTATGTTTGCGACGGTTTCCTCTACTTTTGCCGCTTCTTTCTTCTTGCCCTTTGTTTTCGGTGCGGCGAACGTCGGCCTTGGTTTAGCCTTCGTACCGTGCGGTTTGATCGCGGCCTTGCTCTCTGTCTCTTCGACCCTGACCATTATGTGGCTCGTGCGTTTCAAAATCCTGTTCGCCCTTCCCATCGCTCGCGCCTGCAGCCTTTTGAGCACCGGGCCCTCGCCGATCTGTATCTCGCAAATGCGCAGGTTCTCCGGGTTTGCTCCGTGGTTTTCTTGCGCGTTCGCCACCGCGCTTCGGATTACTTTTGCAAGCATACGCGCGCCCTTGCTAGGATGAAAACGCAGTATGTCAGCCGACTTCACAGCCGACTTCCCACGCACTTCTCGAGCGATCTGCCGAACCTTCCTCGGCTGGACGCGCACGAACTTCGCTACTGCCCTGACTTCCATCTTTTTTTTGCTTCCCGATCCGGGTTACCCAGTCGGCGCAAGACCTCAAATTGTACCTGTGAGACCTTGTTAGCCGGGACTGTGGGCTACTTGATCTTGGCCCCCCTTTCTGGCATCTTTCCGTCGTGGCCCCGATACGTCCTTGTGGGTGCGAATTCGCCTAGTTTGTGCCCGATCATGTTCTCCGTCACGAACACAGGCACGTGCTTGCGGCCGTCGTGGACCGCGATCGTATGACCGATCATGTCAGGGATCACCGTCGATCTCCTGGACCAAGTCTTGATCATCTTCTTTTCGTTCGACTCGTTCAGAGCCGCCACCTTTTCCTCAAGGTGCTTGTCGATGAAATATCCTTTCTTGACGCTTCTTGGCATATCGTGTTCCTATCGCTTGGCGGCGTCGTGCCTCCTGCGCACGATGAAGCGGTTGCTTCTCTTGTTGTGCCGCGTCCTTGTACCGCGAGCCTTGTTGCCCCAACGGTCGACAGGGCCCTTCTTGCGCCCGACGGGCGACTTGGCCTCACCACCACCGTGTGGATGGTCTCGCGGGCTCATCACGACACCGCGGACGTGTGGCTTCTTGCCCATGCCGCGCTTCTTGCCTGCCTTGCCCAAGACCTCGTTTTCGTGGTCGGAGTTGCCGACCTCGCCGATCGTGGCTGCGCAGTCCAAATGGACCATGCGCATCTCGGCGCTTGGAAGCCTCAGGGTC
>CAYYZP010000402.1:0-1646 GCA_964476165.1 uncultured Fimbriimonadaceae bacterium | reverse complement strand
TTACCCCCACTTGGGCGAAGGGCTGACCAATGTTTCATTGTTCCGATTCCGTCTCCGTCCCACACGCCGCTCACGTGCATGACCGGGATCTTCACTTTGCTGACGTCTTCCAGAGTGAACACGTCCTTCCAATCGTTCAGTGTCGTCCGCTTGACCCATCTATCGAAAAAGGGCACGTTTCTCCCAAAGAATTTGTCGTCCACCTGACCAATTGGAATCGTCTTGAGCGACTCCATGCCCTTCATGTTATCAAAGACTTCGGCCATGTTTGCTTCGCGGTCGATGACGACGCGGCTCCACCAGATGCTCGTCAGCAACATGAAAGCGCCGTGGTCCCACGGGAAGTTGTCGTTGGGCGGTGGGGGACTCACTTGCGGGATGATGCACTTGAGCGCAGGGTGGCCGGTCGTCGCCGCCGCCCACTGTACGTAGCCGAGATAAGAGCCACCGATCATGCCGACGTTGCCGTCGCTCCAAGGCTGTTGCGCGATCCAATCGAGGGTGTCTTTACCGTCCGCTCGCTCGTGGACGAGCGGATCCCACTCTCCATCGCTCCCTCCGCGACCGCGCACGTCCTGGACCATGACAACATAGCCTCGCTTGGCGTACCACTCCGTCGCTAGCATCGATGCATTGCGTCCATAGGGCGTGCGAATGAGGATCGTCGGGTATTTTCCTTCCGTTTCAGGCATTGCAACCTCCGACATGAGCCTCACATTGTCGCGCATCGGCGTGCGAACACGCGTGAGCGACGTGATCTTGTGCGTCGGCTGACTCAGTTCGGGGTATTTGCTGAGTGGGTCGACGAACACGCCTGCATAGCCTTCCAAAACGAACTGCGCCATCTGCGAAGGGACGTTCATTCCGAGTGCCTTTCCGTTCTCGTCGAACGCGGCTTCGATCCCTACCCCCCCCGCGTCCGTCTTGAGTATCGTGACGTTGAGCGGTCCCTTTGCAAGTGTCACAACGGCGTCTCGTCGCTCGAACTTTAGTTTGAGCGGGCCGAAACTGCTGAGGTTGATCACCTCGACTTCATTGTTTCCGGCTTGTTTTGCGAGCGCGTCCCACACGGTCTTCCATATCTGGATGTGGTACGAGGCGAAGAACGGTTGGTCTTTAAGATCGGTGACCTTGTCTTTGAGAACTTCCTTGTCGCCTTGCCACGCGGACAATTTTCCGTCCTTCCAGAGGAGCCTGCCGCCTTTCGCGCCTTGCGCTTCCGTTAGGTCGCACTCGATCAGACGACCGTCTTTGAAAAGGCCGGTGAGGTGGCTCTCGATCGTGATCCCTTGCACGCTGAGCGACATATCCGACTTGAACGAGCCGTCCTTTTGCTGTTCCCAGACTGCTTTGCCGACGGACTTTCCGCCGATCAGGATGTCCGTCGTCTCGGCTTGGGCGCCTGCAAGAGCGGAGGCGGAGACGAGTAAAAGTGCTAGCGCCGATCGCATGTCACAGATTCTAACGCAAACCGCCTTTCCTGGTTGCGAGCTGGCTAAGACCTAGCCGCTTGCACTCAAGGAACCAAGGGAGCGGACTAATCACCCGTATAATTGAATCCATGAACAAGAACGGACACGCGGGCAAGGCGAAGAACACCTGGCGAGAAAAGGTCGGGCTGGCGGAGATGCTGAAGGGCGGCGTCA
>CAYYZP010000401.1:0-2293 GCA_964476165.1 uncultured Fimbriimonadaceae bacterium | reverse complement strand
CCCTAAACCCTAAACCCTAATCCCTTCACTTCTCTTCCCCACTCACGTCTTCGACCCGCATCGAAGTCCTATACGTCTGATCCCCCACCTTGAGCGTCACCACATAATCTCCCGGTTCCGCGGGGCTCCGCCGACTAGGTCGCCACGAGACTTTGTGCAACCCCGCGTCCCCCACCCCATCGAGTTCCGCGACGTCCGAACCATCCGGCCTCGTAATCACGATCTGCACTATCGCCTCGGTCTTCTCTTTAATATAGTAATAGATGTCCCCGTTCGGATCGGTGTTCGGCGAACGCCACACCGCGTCGCCCGACCACTCAGGCCGCGCGACGAATCCCAGCAAGTACATCGACTTCGGCTTGCACACAAATGCTGGCTTCTCCAAAACTTCCGCAGTCAGTTGCTCAAGAGGCGCGATCGGAATGACCCAGATCGACCGCCCGTGCGTCCCCACCACCAAATCGAGTTCGCGCGGATGCACCACAAGGTCGTCCACGCGTACCGTCGGCCACTCGCCCGTCTTGTACTTCACCCATTTGAGACCACGGGTGGACGAAAAATACAGCCCCATCTCGGTACCGACCATCAATAACTCAGCGTTCTTCTGACCTTCGGTAATGACGTACACCGACTCCTCCCCCACCAAGTTCGCCGAAATATCGGTCCAAGTCTCACCAAAGTCCTCTGTCGCAAATAGATAAGGCTTATAGTCGTCGTTCCTGTGCCCGTCGAAAGTGACATAGCAACGCCCCTCGACAAACTTGCTCGCGCGCACTCGCGACACCCAAGTAAACGCCGGAACGCCAGGAAACTTCCCTGTCATTTCCGCCCAGTTCTTCCCCCCATCCTTCGTCAGGTGGATCTTTCCGTCGTCAGTCCCCACCCAAAGCACACCCGCCTTCATTGGAGACTCCGAAATCGTTACGATCGTCGTGTGCCTTTCAGCACCCGTGTCCTCTGGCGTCACGCCAGCGCGTGGCTTCTGTTTTTCGGGGTCGTTGGTCGTCAGGTCAGGGCTGATCGTCTCCCAATCCTTGCCACGGTTCGCGCTCTTGTGCAGATACTGGCTTCCGATGTACAGCGTCGTGTTCGAGTGCGGAGAAATGATGAAAGGTGTACTCCAATTGAAGCGGAGAGCAGGCGCTCCCTCAGCGGCGCGCGGTCGGATCGATGCCCGCTCACCTGTCTGTTGATTGAGTCGCTGTATAAAACCGCCCTGGCTCTCACCGTAAACGATCCGCCAGTCCAAAGGGTCGTTCTGTGTATAGAACCCGTCTCCGCCGTTGTAAGTGAACCAGTCCTGAAAAGTCACCCCCCCCGTCATCGTCTGTGTCGGTCCAGCCCACGAGCCGTTGTCCTGCAAGCCTCCATAAACCCAAAAAGGTTTGCGCATGTCAACGCTCACGCCATAGAACTGGCCGATACGCATGGTGTTGACGTGCTGCCACGTCTTCCCCCCGTCGCGCGTCTGACCGACTCCTCCGTCGTTGCCGATTAGAATATGATTAGTGTCGCTCGGATCGATCCATAAAGCGTGGTGGTCTACGTGGACCGACATCGGCCAGTCCTTAAAGGTCTTCCCCGCATCCTCGCTCACATATGCCGACACCGCAATGACGTAAATCTTCTTCTCATCAATCGGGTCTTGGTATGGCTGACTGAAATAAAACGGACGTGGATTAAGATCGTTGACCTTCGCCCATGATTGTCCACCGTCTGCGCTTCGGAAAACGCCGCCTTGCGGCACGTTCTTGTCCTCGACCTTCGTCGTCCCTTTTTCAATCAGCGCCACCACGATCCGAGGATCCTTACGGAAGTAACTCAGCCCAATGCGCCCGGTGTCGCCCTCAGGGATGCCCTTCATCGATTTCTTCCAAGTCTTTCCACCATCGGTCGTGCGATACAGGTTGCTCGATGGCCCGCCGCTTGCCCACTTGTACGCCCACCTCATGCGCTCGTAACTCGCTGCCAAAAGCGTCTCGGGGTTCTTAGGGTCCATTTTCAAGGACACAATGCCCGCCTTGTCGTTTTCGAAAAGAACCCTTGTCCAGGTGTTGCCGCCATCCGTCGTCTTGTAAACCCCTCTCTCCTCGTTGGCGCCCCAAAGGTGCCCCAACGCCGCGACGTAAACGATGTCCGGATTCGTCGGGTGGATGACGATCTCACCAATGTGCTTCGACTTCCCTAACCCCATATTTGTCCAAGTTTTGCCGGCATCTATGGACTTATAAACCCCATCTCCCCACGAAGACGAGTTGCGGCTGTTGTTCTCGCCCGTCCCTACCCACACGAC
>CAYYZP010000400.1:0-2911 GCA_964476165.1 uncultured Fimbriimonadaceae bacterium | reverse complement strand
TCGAACAATCGTTCAAGTCCGCCCTCTTCGCGGTCGGCCTGTTATCGGTCATCTTTTCCATCGTCTTGAGTGGCTCCAACTGGATGATCGTTTCGTTGTTCAAGGTTGGAATTGGTCAACTGACGACGCGAAGGGTGTGGATCACGATCGGCCTTCTCATCACCAGCGTTGCGCTCTTGTTCGACGGCGCCTATGGTTACACGCAGATATCGAAGGCGAGCGAAAGGAGCCAGCAGGCGGAAAGGACTTTGAACGTGTGCCGTGAAACGAAGATTGGATTGACGATCATCCAAAACGACATCGATCGAGACCGGATAACGGCCTCCTCCGAGTATTTCCGAACGGTCGGAGAGCACGGGCTTTCAGAACTAAGTCGCGAACTGATCAAGCAAGAGACTCCAGACGAAGCGCTCGTCGTGCTGTACAAGTTAAGGCTCGACGACCTCGAAACTAAGGCGCTGGGAACGTTCAGCGAAGCGAACACGATCGTCAAGAGCCAGAACCATGCACAAACGATCAGGCTTGTCATGGTCGTCGCACTTGGTCTCTTCGCTTTGATTTTGATGAGCGCCGTTTCTGCAAAAGAGCGGGAACTCGAACTCACGATGGACGAGACGAGCCTTGCGAAACTCGAGTACGCGAGCCTGATCGGAAACTTGCCGATCGGCCTGTTCGCCTACTCCAATGGGCGCATCATTTTCTCAAACGGAGCCTGGAACATCGGCGAGACTGTCGAACCCCAGACAGTGCTCGACCAGATTTCTGAAGAAAGCCGCAACTCCCTTGAGTCTGCCCTCCAAAACTCGGAAGAGACCAAACAGCCGTTCACAGGAAAAGTGCGGATCGAGGACGCAAAGGGCACAAGGCACTTTGAAACTTTTGGTGCGCCTGTCATCGACGACGATGGAAGGCTCAAGCGGATCCTGGTGTTCTGCATCGACGTGACACGCCTTGTCGAAGCGAGCGACGAGATTCAGAAGAAGCACGAGGAACTCGAGGAAAAGAACTATCAACTCAAGGCCGCCATCACGCACGTTGAAGGCGCACTTGAGACGCTTGTCGAAACGATGGTGCGCGCCGTTGAAACCCGCGATCCATACACAGCCGGCCATTCGACGCGCGTCGGACACTACAGCGTTTGGATCGGCCATCGCATGGGCCTGAGCGAGTTCGACCTGCGCATCCTCGCCAATGGTGCGCTCTGCCACGATGTCGGAAAGATCGGCATCCCAGACAACATCTTGCTCAAACCTTCGAAATTAACGGAGGCGGAGTTTGCCGTCATCAAGGAGCACCCGACGATCGGGGCGCGCATTTTGGGAGACATCGGACTCTTCCGAAGCAGCCTGCCGATCGTGAAATGGCACCACGAACGCCTGGACGGAACAGGGTATCCGGACGGGCTGACGGGCAACGAGATTCCCCTCCTGGTCCGCATCGTTGCCGTCGCGGACGTCTTTGACGCCTTGACGAGTTCGCGCTCGTACCGCGGGCGGATGACGATCAAGGACGCCCTTGGAATCATCGAAAAGGAGGTCGTGGCAGGGAAACTCGACGCCAAGGCCGCCGAGTGCCTCATAGCCGCCGTCGAGGAGAATGGCACGATCCCGCAGGAAGAAGCGGCCTGACCTTCCCTAATGAACCGCGATTTTCGACCAAGAATCCTGGATAGACCACCTCAGAGAGCCTAATATGAGCGTCGAACACAATCGGACGGACAATCGCCAGCACGCAAGGTTTGAGATTCTCGACTATGCCTTGATGCACTGCACCAATCAAAGCGTTCCAGCAGGAACGCGGGCCATCATTGTTGACGTAAGCCTTGGGGGCTTCCAACTCCGATCAAGAACGCAGTTTGACGCCCAGAACCTGTATCACTTGGTCATCGGTCGGTGCGACGGCGAGCCAGTCAACGTGACTGCGGAAGCGCGATACTCAGTCAAAGTGGAAGGCACGGACCTTTACGCGACAGGCTTCAAAATTCGTCCAGAGGACAATGCTCAACGGATCGATTGGGTCGATTATGTCCACGCTGTGTTCCAATCGCAGGGCGAGTCGTTGACTCCTTAATCGGACTCTACTTCGAACCGCAACTGCCGCATCCGCCCCCACCCTGGCCCTCTTCCGTCTGGAACGAAGAGCCACATCCGCACGTGCTGGTCGCGTTGGGATTTTCAACTTTGAACCCGCCGCCCATCGAGTCGTCCACGTAGTCGACGCAGGCGCCGTCCATGTACTGTAGGCTCATGCCATCGACGAGGATTCTAATCCCGAGGTCTTCAAACTGCTGGTCGCCATCTTCGGGCTCGTTTTCGTCGAGGGCGATGCCGTAAGTCAGGCCGGAGCAACCACCGCCTGCGACCCACACGCGGAGCGCGGCGCCCGTCTTGTTTTCTGACTGAAACAGATCCTTGAGTTCCTGGGCGGCTCTTGGCGATAGGGTTATGGGCATTGTTCAATTCCGTGCCCTCGGAGGGCCTTGATATGAATATACGCTGAGTTTCGTCTTTACCGTAGGGCTTTAGCGTCTAAAATTATGTCAAACTGGTCGGAACGAACCTCCTAAGGAGCGCGTATTGACCTTGTCTCAAGGTGAAATCAGGGGGTAGGGCCCTTTTCTCAACATGAAACTTTCGGAACCCCCAAAGAACCTCGCCAATTCGGGAAAGAGGCGATTGATGAATGCCGCATGCGAACTGTTCGCTGACTATAGCCTTAACGAGGTCACCATTGCGCAGATTCTTCAGTTCAGCGGGGTCAAGGCTCCAACTCTTTACCATCATTTCGGCGGCAAGGAGGGGCTCTATGTCGCGTGGGCCGTACAGTCTCTGAACGCGATCAGAGTTGACCTCGCAGAACTTGGTGGTCCTGGACGTCTACTTGCCGAATACCTTGAAAGCGTCGGCGACTA
>CAYYZP010000399.1:0-5713 GCA_964476165.1 uncultured Fimbriimonadaceae bacterium | reverse complement strand
CGTTTGAAGGGATGTGGCTCCAGACCATTGTGTTGACGAGGCCGAACTTCTTTGCGATCCGTGCTGCCATGAGCGCTGAAGCCCCTGCGAAGAGGTTGCCGAAGAGCAACAGCATGCCGATTTGAACTTCGTCCGCCCCCCACCGCAGATAGAACCAATAGGCAATGAGGCTTTGCATGACGAACCCACCTGCGAAAGCATCGATGGCGAACAGGCTCGACAGATGAAGCACGATCTTCTTGCTTTTGTGCAGACCGAGTAGACCTTTCCGCAGAGTCCTGTCTTGCGTCTCAGACTTCGGTGACAAAAGTAAATAGAGTGCAAGCATTGCGACACCTACTAGGCCATGAACGCAGATCACCGCGCGATAACTTTCTTGTGCCGACCATCCTCTACCCTGCAAGAGCGTCGCTATCAAGCCGCCGCTCGCCGAACCAAGAGCCGCCGCGACATATCCCGCGAGGTTGTACAAAGCGAATACACCTACGCGCTTTTCTTGGGGGAGCTCCTCAGATAAAGCCGCTTGTTCGACCGGAAGAAACGGCCCTATCTCGTTCCCGCTCGGACTGAGTACCCCCGCCATAGCCGCGATTACGAGCACCCAGAACTCTCCAGAGAGCGCAAACGCCACCGATGACAGCATCATAAGTCCCGATCCGATCCAAAGAGTCTTGCGTCGGCCAAACCTGTCCGCCCTAATCGTCAAAAAGAGCGACACGGCGGTATCTCCCACCATCGTCAGTGCGAAAAGCAGCCCGATCGCATCGTCTGAAAAACCAATCGACCTCAGATGGAGCGCGAACACGACTGCCAAAAGGCCGTACGCGAACATGCGCAGCGACCTTGTCGCAAAGAGCAAGCGAAGATCGCGCATTTCTACTTACCGAGCACGTCCCAGCACGACCTGACAGTCTTTGCGAGCGAGAATGAGTCACCTTCGCCCTCGAAGTGGAGGAACATGACCTCTTGCGCCGCGCCAAACACGTGGTTGTGGATCGCCGTAATGTGGATACCCCCACCTCTCAGCGCGTCGATGACTTGTTGGAGGTCGCTACGGATGCAGCAAGTGTCTCCCATCGCCATCGTCAGGCCACAATCGCAAGCATGGAGTGCCGCCCATGATCCGAGCCCCATGCCCGGAAGGAACTTGAACGTCCCTACCCCCACCGCAATGTCCTTTCTTGGGTTCGCAAACCGCAACACCCCGCTGGGAAAGACCTGTGCCTTCACTCCAAAGACCGCGCCGAGCGCGTCTAGATCCAGAATTAGCCTCTCTCTGCTGTTGATTGGAGCAACTTCGACCGGATTGCGAGGAATATCAATGGCATTGCGGAAAGTCTTTGCCAACTCCGTCGGGTTTCCGATCGCCTGGAAGTGCATGAAGAAGAGCCGGGGCTCTTCGCCGGTCATATGGTTGTGCAATGAGACGATTTCGAAGCCGCCAGCGCGGAGCCTGTCGATCACAAAGTCGATCTCTTCCGCAATCATGGCGACGTCCCCCACCGCAAGGACGCTTTTTGCGTCTCCTACCATCGCGATATAAGTAGCAAGTCCTAAGTCTGCAGGGATCGACATCCCGTTCTTGTTGGTGAAAGCGATGTCTGTGCGTGGGATGTTAATCCGAAACGAACCGTCTGCGTTTAGAGCGCCTTGTCTGCCCACGATTTCAGCGACCGCCTTAAAATGCGCAGGACTCTCTGAAGTTTGCGCACTTATCAAGCCACCTATTGATGCAGTAACGATGATTGCGAGCGATCTAAACATTGACTGTCACCTTTTTTTCACACCAGGCGTAAAGCGCGTCGTACATCGGCGATTCGAGTTCGATCTTCTTGTGGTCATCGAGCCCGTGGATCAAAGCAAACCCGTGCGCGATCGCGTAAAGCCCTCGACCTTCGGGGCTTGTGTCGCGATCTGCAGTGACGTCGGCGGAGTGGACGACTCTAGAAAGTTCGACCAGCGCCTTGTCGTGCATTAAATTATATTTGACCATGATGCTCTCGAACGAACAGCGCCCATCGACATGACCGAGTTCGACATCCGGCACGTCATAAGGAATCGCGTCCCTCTCTTTAGCGACTCGCAAGACATCGTCCTTCGGAACGTAAATAAACTCCGCATCTTTGTCGACGAACTTCTTGATGAGCCAGGGGCAGGCAACGCGGTCGACGTTGGCGTTTTCGCGTGTGATAAATCGCATGGCGGGAGTATATCTTCTCGCGCGTCACGCCCACTTATACGGATCGTCGCCGCGCGCCCAGAGATAGGAGACGAGTTGGCCCGTGTGGTAGTACTCGTGCCGCGCGATGTAGCGGAACAGTTCGGCCACTGGCACAGGATTGAGATCGAGCCAATTTGCGAATCCTTCCGAAACTTCCGCAGGAGCGATCAGTCCGATCTCGTTGCGCGTGTCGATTTCGTGCAGCGTGGCTTGGCGGACCTCGTCTAACTTCGCAACGAACCCACTGACTGACTTGATGTCCGCGAGTTCTCTATCAATCTCCTCGTTCGAACGGCGCGGTGGGGGCTTGATCCGGTCGATGATTTGCATTTCGGTGAACAGTATCTCTTCGAACTGTCCGCGGATCGTTCGCATTCCCTTTGTCGGCGCCCAGCCGAGCATGTCGTCGGTAATGCGTGGGAAGACTTCTGCAAGTTCTTTTCTAACAGATGAAAGACTTGCGCGAATGAGCGATGCCGTGTACATTGCACCAAGTATGCTTGAATGCTCAGACTCTTAGGCATCGCGACCTCTAGTGAGGCAGAGTCCCGGTCTGCTCCGGAGAGCCAGATCGGGCCACCCTGAGTCATAATTTTTAACCCTCTACCCGCTCATACGGGTTGAGGGTTTCCAGACATCATAAGAAAGTGAGACGCTCAAACCTGGTCTGCTCGCCCACTCACCAAGCGGTAGGGGTTGCCCGAGTCCGACCTCTGACTTCGCACGGCTTTGTCCGTTTCTGACCTCGGAAGCCTGCGCGATGCTCGCAGGTGGAAAGAGCCGCCCGCAATGGTTTTTGCGGCGTGAATCTTCGCCCCGAAGATAGAATGTGAGAAGTCATGAAGTACTTGGTTGCTGTTCATCACCCCGACGACTACAACCCGTCTGTAGAGGACGAAGCGATGGGCCGCGATATAAACGACCTCAACGACGAGATGGTGGCCGCAGGCGTCAGGAAATTCGTAGGCGGCCTGCACCCGGCAAACAGCGCAAAGTCGTTACTGGCGCAGCCCAATGGTGAAGTACACGTCACTGACGGGCCGTACCTGAAGACCAATGAGCACGTGGGCGGCTTTTGGGTGCTCGAATGCGCTGACCTAGACGAAGCGCTAGGGTGGGGGCGCAAAGCCGCGATCGCCTGCCGCGCACCGGTCGAAGTGCGCCCGTTTCACTGATTCGCTTGGTACGTTGCAGGAAAGGTACGGTATTTTTCCAGCAATACGGTTTCGCAGTCGCTCGACCGCATTGCCGAATTGCAACAGAATCGGAATTAGGAGGATAGACTGAAAAGTGGAAAGACTAGTTGCATCGTGCAAAGAGAGCGCAGTGTGGGGAATGGAGGTGTTCCTGAAGACGTTCTCGTTTGTGCCTGACGATAAATTGAATTGGACGCCGTCGGGAACGGCAAAGAGCGCCATCCGGATTGCTGCGCACACCGCGCTTTACGCCGGCAACTTCGCCAAGATGATTCGCGAGCAGAAACTGCCCACCGACGACATCCCCGAATTCGTGGCGCGAATCGAGGATGCGGCAGAGGCGCTCACCAGCCAGACCGAAATCGAGAGCCTGTTCCGTAAGAACACGGACGAAGTGATCGCCGCTTTCGATACATTGACTCCTGAAGCGATCGGCATTGATCTTGATACTTCGCTGGGCTGGTCGATGCCGATAACGACCTCGATGAATCTGCCCGGAACGCACGCCCTGTCCCATGCTGCGCAGATCGACTACCTCCAAGCATGCTGGGGCGATCAGAATGTGCATTTCAGATGAGCCGAGCGCGCGATGAGGTGGGGGAGTAATTCCGAGATTTCACCGAATCGTTTCATCACGATCCATGCGGGTCAAGTCGTTAATCCGCACGCCCGATCAGTTCTCCTTTACACTGCTTGTTTTTGGCAGTGCTCGGCGAGATACTCACGATAAAGGCGATTGCGGAAGGTGAGAGAGCCGTCGTCGGAGGCGACGATGATTCCGGCAAAGAGCAGGCGGTAGATCGCGTCCTGATCCTCCGGACGCTCGCCTCTAAGCAGACCACAGACCACCTGAAGGACAGATCCCATGTTGCTTATCGAGACTAAGATGCGCTTGAGGTGGTCGGCGAACGGACCGCTGTCTCGTCCCGCCAAGGTGAGCAACTCGCTAAGTGTCATACCGGCCGCAAGACTGTTTAACGCACGTCGCACAAGAAACGGCTGGCCGCCAATAATTTCCATAAGCGCTGCGACCTCGTCGGAACTTTTCAGCGGGCTGCCTGACCTCTCGTTTAGGGCCAGAACTCGGGAAATGTCAAATTCTTCAAGTGCGAAAGGTCGCCCGACGTTGAACGGCGATTGATTGAGGTTCAGGATGAAGAGGTGGGCTTCGGTCGCGTACGCGATTGCGATCGTGAGCCGGCCCCACGGCCCGGACGTGTCGGTCGCACGCGAATTGTGCCAACTGCGCACCAAGCCGTAAAAGTCGCTTGCGAACGCCACGGTGAAAAGTTTGTCGGCTTCGTCCATGAACCAGACGAGTGGGCGCGGATCGCTCTCGAGGGCGGCGCGCATGAAGTCCTCCATGTTGATCGTCGAACCAAAGATTGGATCCCAGCGTTCCTCAAAGTTGTAGACGAAACCGATCTGCCTTGCAAGCGTCGCCGCAAGTGCCCGATAAAAGGCGTCCTCGTCCTCCAGCAACTTGGCGTTGAATTTTTGGAAGTCTGTGAAGGCGAAGCGAATGCCATATTCCTTTGCAGCCTTGACGCCTCTCGCCAGAAGCGAGGTCTTGCCGATTTGGCGCGGGCCCTTGACCAACAGGATGCTTTCCGAACTTCGGATCGCTTGCAAAAACGGCTGATCCGCCGAGCGCTCGACATAGAAGGGCGAATCGGGAGGCAAGCCCCCTGAATCCTGGGCGATCAGGCTTGCATCGGGCTCCGGAGCCTTTGCAAGACTGCGCTTGATCTCGGCAAGGATCTTCTCGTCATCGTGGGGACCGTGCCACACGCCATAGTTGAGGGCCGCCACATACGGCTCGAGCGGACCTTCGACGGGCTGGTCCACCCCGATCCGGATCGGCAGGATGCGCGGCCTACCCGAACGATGGTACTCCCTTGACGCGATCTCCAGTTCGGCTTCAAGCATCTCGCTTGTCTGCGCTTCTTCGGAGATCAGCACGATCACTGCGTCGGCCCCTCGAATCCGTTTCTCGATGCTTTGCGCCCACTCCACACCGATCTTCAGGTGTCGATCGATGAACGGATGTAGGCCGATCTCGGGCAATCGCCGCTCCAACATCGTCAGAAGTTCGTCGTCGGGCTTGGCATGGCGGCGGTAGAGAAGGACGACCTCAGTCTCCGACCGTGGCCTCTGGCCCTCAGCGAGCCCGTATAGCCGCAACTTTTCTCCGTGCTTGATCGTGTGTTCGCCAAGGTCTTCGAGCCTATCGCCCCAGTTCGCGAAGGCGCGAAGGTTTTCAGCAAAGAACTCCGTCATGACGATGCGCGAGCCG
>CAYYZP010000398.1:0-1962 GCA_964476165.1 uncultured Fimbriimonadaceae bacterium | reverse complement strand
CCTCAAATCCACCGAGTCCGAGGTGTACGACGCAAGGGTCGCGTAGGCGCTTGGCCGAATCCCGATGACACTTATTTTCATACCACTAACTAGGCCACCTTTGGAGTCGATCATGAGTGCCCTGACAAGGGGCTGCAGGAGGACGGCGCCCTCGCTTCGGGCGACCAGTCCGTCGACTACAAAAAATACTTTCTCGTTGCCGCCCGCACCCTCGTCTAAAAACTCAAACTTGCGATAGCCGTCCCCAAGCGCCTTGCCGATTTCAAGTGCCGCAGTTTTTAATTTTGCTTCACCATAAGTACCAGTCAAGGCATGGATTTGTACAACATCGCCGGTTCCAGGGATGTATTGAACAGTAGCAAACACCCTGGGCTCGACGCCAAGAGCAGACGACGACCTTGACCGAGTATCCGCATACAAGGCACTTACCAGGACAAGCAGTCCTAGGCCAACTAGGGTTCTCGTGCCAGCCATATTGAAAAGTTACCACCTTTTCCTCGAAAATGGGTGCTTTTACCTCCGGGAGACCCATTTTTTGAACTCTTGGTTACCTCCAAAAAGTCTTATCAAGACCTATTGGGCTTGATGGCTGGGTGCGATAAAGACCCAGAGATATAATGCCCTGCTGAACAGGCCAAAGGATGGAAGGAATCGAACTCGATAATTCGCAACCCGTGTTGCTGACAAAGGATGGATTTGAGCGCCTCCAAGAGGAGCTCAGAAGGCTCTCGGTCGACAAGCGCGCCGAGATCGCCCAGCGCATTAGGGAAAGCAAGGACCACGGCGAGTTCAGTGAGGACAACAGCGAACTTGACGAGGTCAAGATCGAGCAAGCGATGGTCGAGAACAGGATCAACGAACTCAAAATGGTCCTAAGCAATACCGAGGTGCTCGACCCCAAGAAAATTTCCGTCAAGCAGGTCGGGCTCGGTTCCCGGGTTACGGTGCGCGAGACGAAGAAGCGGGTCGAGTTCGAAGTAAGGATCGTCGCGAGCGCCGAGGCCAACCCTGACAACGACCTGATCAGCGAAGAGTCTCCCCTCGGGCGCGCGCTCATGGGCAAGGCCGTGGACGAAACGATCGATTACGAAGCTCCTGCGGGCAGCCTGCGCTACAAAGTCGTCAAAATCCGCAAGTAACCAGTCCTATATCCGCCCGGACAGCTGAAAAGAGGGGTACTATTTCGCTATCCCCCGTCCACCGGAGCCCGCCAACGCAGGTACCGGGAGGAAACAATCTCATGAGCGATGTGACAAAAGCCAAACCGTCGGCCTCGGTGCCGATTCCCCGCATGAGGCGAGGCGTCAAAGGGTTCTATCGCGACGTTGTGCGCGAAATGAAGCACGTTGCATGGCCCAAGCCAAAGGAGACCTCGAGAATGACAGGAGTCGTCTTGGTCGTCTGCGCACTCGTGACGATCCTTCTCCAATTGGCGGCCATTCTTTTTGGGGCCGTCATCACTGCGATCGTAGGAGGTGCGTAAATGGCGCGCGCATGGTATGCGGTCCACACGATCGCCGGACACGAGAACAAGGTCCGCGACGTTCTGACTCGGCGCGCCCAGGCCGAAGGCCTTTGGAACCTTGACATTGTTGAAATCCTGATCCCGATGGAGCAGGAACTCGGTACACGGGCAGGCAAGCGCGTCATCGTGTCCAAGAAAGTCTTCCCCGGATACATCCTCGTGCAAATGGTCTTGACCGATGACACTTACAAACTCGTCAAGAGCACGAGCGGCGTGACTGGCTTTGTACAAAGCGGCAACAAGCCCGTTCCGCTCGAGGACTATGAAGTCAAACGGATCCTCCACAACTTGGAGGCGAGCGAGGAGACACCGAAGGTGGCGTTCAGCAAGACCGACCTGATTCGCGTGATCGACGGCCCGTTCATCGACTACCAAGGTCGCATCGAAGAAGTGAGCCCCGACAAGGAGAAACTCAAGGTCATGATCAGCATTTTTGG
>CAYYZP010000397.1:0-5734 GCA_964476165.1 uncultured Fimbriimonadaceae bacterium | reverse complement strand
AACAGCGGGCCACCGAGACGTCCGAACAGCGGCGCCATTTGCAAGACTCGATCCCCCACCCGCAATCCACGGTCCTCTTGCATGAACTTTCCATGGGCCCTGATCGCATCGGGTGGATAGTATCTGCCTGACAACATGCGGTCGGCGATCATTTGAAAACGTGCTCCTGTCTTATCCGGCCAAAGGTCGTATAGTTTGCTGTCCTCGAAACAAACGATCCCTCGATGCCCACCCTCGTCAACTTCCCATGTCAAGGGCGCGCGCTCGGCTCGCTCCAAAAGATGCTCAAGGCGAGTTTCCATGGATCAGATACTATTCTGACGGTTATCGAATCATGAAGGTCGTCCTTTGCGGAGGAATGGGGCACGTCGCCTCGGCACTCACGCGGCATTTCGTTGCAGGAGGACATGAGATCGTCGTCTTGACGAGACGACGGATAGAAAGTCAAGGATTTCGGACCGTGCAGTGGGACGGACGAACCCTTGGTGAGTGGGCCAAGGAGGCTGAAGGCGCGGACGCGGTAATAAATCTTGCAGGAAGGTCGGTCAACTGCCGCTATTCGGCAAAAAACTTAAAGGAGATGATGGACAGCCGCGTGGATTCCGCACGAGTCGTTGGCCAAGCGATCGCACAGGCGAAGTCGCCCCCACCTGTGTGGCTCCAGTCTTCGACTGCGACGATCTATGCGCACCGTTTCGACACGCCGAACGACGAGGCGACGGGAATTATCGGAGGAAACGAGCCCAACGCGCCCTACAAGTGGGTCGCCAGCATCGACATCGTAAAGGCATGGGAAAGGACGCTCGACGAAGTCCCCACCCCGCACACGCGAAAAATCGCCATGCGCAGCGCAATGACGATGACGATCGACAAGGGCAGCGTGTTCGATGTCTTCATGGGGCTCGCCAAGCGCGGCCTGGGCGGACGGATCGGGAGCGGACAGCAGTACGTCTCGTGGATTCACGAGCGCGATTTTTGTCGTGCAGTCGAGTTCTTGATCGCCCGCGATGACCTCTCTGGGCCGCTCAATCTCGCCTCACCAAACCCTTTGCCGCAAAGGGACTTCGCAATACACCTGTGCGAGGCGGTGAGGATGGGGTTCAGACTTCCACTGCCCGCTTGGATGCTCGAAATCGGATGTGTATTGATGAAGACCGAGTCTGAACTCGTGCTCAAGAGCCGCCGCGTCACCCCCACCCGGCTCCTTGAGGCGGGCTTTACGTTCGAGTACCCGACCTGGCCGGAAGCGTGCAGAGAACTCGTGTCCCGCTCTTCAAAAGGACGTAGTGCTATCTGGTAGCCTTTTGTCACACTCGATCCAGATCGGGAACTTAATGACATGAAACGAGGCGTATGATGAATATGAGATTTCTGGCAGCCATTGCAGGGGCAATAATCCTGAGTGGCACGTTGCAATCCACCGAACTGCGCGCTCCGACACAGGACTCGCCTTCGACCGCGCTTGCAAAGAGACTGATCGAAGCGCTCAACACGACGAGCAAGGAGGCGATTACTGGATTTATCAAAGCGGACACGACGGACGACGTGCCAGTCGATGTCCGTGTAACTCGGTTTCTCGATTTGGCTGAAGAAGGTGCGCCGTTCAGTTTCGAATCGGTCGGGCCCGTCTCGGATTCAGCGGCCGTTTTCACGATCACTGCTTCCGATGGCACCAAACTGGCATTGACGATCGAACTTAGTGGCCCAAAGGAGCAACCCAAGATATCAAGGTTGCGCGTTGAACTTGCACCAGATGCCACCCCCCCCAAAGACTATACACATTGGACGACACTCAATGGTTTGGCAGACGAAGTACGCACAGATACGGGCATACCTGCAATCGGCATTGCCGTTATTAAGGACGGAAAACTGGACGTGGCGGTGAGCGGCGTCCGCGAAATTGGCAAATCCTCTCCCGTCTTGCCCGACGATCCATGGAGCATAGGATCAATAGGAAAGTCCATGGGCAGCACTGTCGTCGGCCGGCTCGTCGAACAGGGGAAACTGCGGTTTGAATCGACGCTCAAGGAGTGCCTGCCTGGAATCGACATGCGTCCTGAATATGAAAACGTGACTCTGGAGCAGATGATGCACCATAGGGGGGGGATTCCAAGATTTATGGGTCTGACTTCCGCACAGATCGAGAAGATCGTCGGGCAGGAGAAGGATCCGCTGGCGATGAGAACGCTTTTTGCAAAGGAAATTCTGAGTCAGCCACCGTTTGCCGAACCCGGCACTCAATTCGGGTATTCAAACGGCGGGTATGTCCTCTTGGCAATGGTCGCCGCTGTCGCGACAGGAGAATCCTTTGAGCAATTGTTGGTTGAAACGGTCTACGAGCCATTGGGACTGAAGCACAGTTTCGTTGATGCCCAAACTTTGCCTTCCGAAAGACCGTCCGGGCACGTGTTTTCTAAGGGCGCGTTTGTGCCAAGGAACATGCAGGGCCCGATCGAAGTGCTCTTCGCAGGTGCGGGCGCAGCGATTAACATGTCTCTCGCAGATTTGGCCGCCTACGGGCAAATGCACCTCGAAGGTCTTCAGGGGAAAGACAGAGTCCTCAAGTCGCAAACCATTAAGCGCCTCCACTCGGGTGAGCCTGAAGTTGAAGGCGAAGACGCGATTTATGCGGCAGGGTGGGGTATACGTTACGTGGCTGGTCTTGGCGAGGTCCACAGTCACAACGGATCAAACGGCACGTTTCACTCCGAAATCATGGTCGTGCCGAGTAAGTCTCTCGTGATCGTCGCGATCTCGAATTGCGGACCCAGAGGGCAGGAGCCGCCTTCGCTCAGCGCTGTCAATGCCGTCGCACAAAAATACAAGGACTAATCAAACGCACGGCCAGTAAGTTCAAAACGGTCTGCCCGCGTAGCCTCGATCCGGCTCGAACTTGACGACCGCAAACTCTTTCGAGAGCCGATCTGCGAGCCGCATTGCACCGGGGTCTTCGGTTGCGTAGTGTCCGGCGGCGGCGATGGCGAGACCGCGCTCGCTCTCCTCGACCATGGTGTGGTGGGGGACTTCTCCGGTCACAAAGGCGTCCGCACCTGCTTCATGGGCCGCGCGCGCTTCGTCGGAAGCCGCGCCGCCGCAGACGACGACGGTCTCAATCATTTTTCCAACGGGCGCGCAGAGCAACGTCTTCGTTGAGAGAGAAGCGTCCAAGTGTACACAAAACTCGTCGGCAGTAAGTTGCACGGGCAAGCGACCGAACCGACAAATCGGTTGCTCACCAGGCGAAAGGTCGCTACTCGATCCAACGGAACGAACGTCGAGCAATCCGATGAGTTCAGCCAGCACGTCGTTGATCCCCCCCACCGCGCAGTCCCAGTTCGTGTGCGCCGCTGCGAACGCGATGCCAGACCGGACCAGTTCCGAAACGATTCGGCCCTTGTATTCGTCCTCGCGCACCGATAGCAGTGGGTTCCAGATCACCGGGTGGTGCGAAACCAGCATCTGCGCGCGCTGCGAGACTGCGAACCGCACAGCCGCCAACGAAGGATCGAGCGAAACTACCACCCTCTCAACAGAAGCCGACGGATCTCCCACCTGCAACCCGATGTGGTCGTCCGCGAACGCAAACCGCGCCGGAGCGATATTTTCTAAGGCAGCGAGAACATCGGAAACGGTTTCCATAAAGGAGAAAGACTACCGGAACGAGAACCCCGTTAAAAGGCCGGAGGCGGGGGTTAGCCCGCCTCGCTCAACTCACTGCCCGCTTGCCCTTTATAATTGCTTTTTCTCGATTTACCTTTCCCGCAAAATGCGGCAAGTTTCTTCAGCGCCTTTTCCGAGGTCGCGTCCAACTGCTCTTCGCTCATCAAACAGAGCGAAAGGAGCGCCAGGGCTTCTTCTTCCGTGAGTTGTAGACTTTCGGACCGTAGTCCTTCTAGCATGTCAACTCCTTGATCCCTCTATAAGGATCACTCTATATGACGCACTAAACGTGAAAAAAGTTCTCGCAAGCCCCCGCAAAAGTGCGGCCCTGTGGAATAAAGAGGGGGTAGGTAGACTCAAACCGATGGCCAGCGAACCTAAGAAGTCATACGGCGGCATGGCCGTGGTCGAGGGCGTGATGATGCGCTCCCCCGGCTTCTTTTCGGTCGCTTGCCGCGCGCCCAACGGTCAGATCGTCGTCCGGACCGAGCCGATCGAGAAGACCTGGATCGGACGGCAGAAATGGCTGCTCAAGCCGTTCCTGCGCGGCACTTTCGCGCTCTTGGACACCATGGCCTTAGGAATGCGCGCCATGCGAATCGCCGGCGACGTGCAACTCGATCCGAACATGCAGGCGGAAGACTCGGCCCCGCTCGCGCAAAAACCCAAAGGCTGGATGCAAAGAAAATACGAATCGAACCAGCCGTTTTGGGACAAGGTCCTGTTGGCCGCGACGCTCGTTTTCGCGCTTGTCTTCGGCTTCCTGCTCTTCAACGCGCTTCCAAACTTTGCTGCGCAGTACATCGCGGGCGTCGCGCAGGCATCGGGACTCGAACCGGTCGGCAACGAGCACGGAATGTATACGAGCATCGCAGTCGAGACGATCAAACTCGCGATGTTCATCGGATACGTCTCACTGATCCGTCGCTATCCCGCCATCCTTGAAGTGTTTCGATACCACGGCGCAGAGCACCAAGCGATCAACGCGATGGAGGCCGACCAGGAACTGACTTCGACAAACTGCCTTAGTCAAACAAGGCTGCACCCACGTTGTGGGACGAACTTCGCCATCATCGTTTTTATCATTAGTTTCCTTCTGTTCCCGTTCGTGCCGCGCGATCTAATCGTGTCAAACGATTCGCCGGTCTGGCTCATCGCACTGATGCGGCTTCCGGTCGAACTTGCGCTCCTGCCGTTCGTCGCTGGGATCAGTTATGAGACCATTCGGCTGGCGGGGAAGTTCAAGAACGAGGCGTGGGTGAACGTGCTGCTTTGGCCCGGACTGAAGACGCAGCTCATCACGACCGCAATGCCTTATGCCAAACACGCAGAGGTCGCGATCGCGTCGCTCGAAGCGGCTGTTTTGGCGGAGACGACGGGTGAACTCGTCAATGACGAGGATTACACGCCCGAGTTTCTAAGAAGCGGCGATGAACCACGCGCACCATACAAGGACATAGACGGCCGAGCCGACCAGGCACGCGCGGCGAACGAAGCCTAGGTTTTGCTTCGCGTACCACGCGAGCGCGACCCATGCCATGAGGAGCGTGGCCGATTTCACCAGTGCAAAGAGCCACTCGCCTTGCTCGATAAGCGGTTTCATGAGCGGATTGAGTTCGACGACCGTTCCGTTCGAATGAAGCATGACGGTGGCAAGCAGGTCAACAAAACCCACCAACATCAATAGTGCGACCGCCCGCGTCGGAACCACCGATTTGAACACAGTGTTTGCGCTCAACGCGATTTTCATTTTAGAAGTCCTCTCTCTCGATCATCGAAACGATCTTGTCCTGGATCTTTCGGATCTCGGAAGCCGGTGCGTTCGTGTTATTGAACATCAGGCTTACTGCAAGTCTCCGTCCGTTCTTCGTCTCGACGTATCCTGAAAGGCATACGACCGCACTTAGCGTGCCAGTCTTGCCCAGAAACTTACTGGACTCGAGCCGAGACCCGAGAGTACCCTCGCCAGGGGTCGCCAGCGCCTCGAAAAACACGCTGCGCCAAGGCTGTAAGTTCGCCCATGCCAGTATTTTGCACATGGAGCGGGGGGTGACCAGGTTGTGCCGGCTCATCC
>CAYYZP010000396.1:0-9708 GCA_964476165.1 uncultured Fimbriimonadaceae bacterium | reverse complement strand
CCACGATGGCGAGTACGAAAAATGCCGCAGTGGTCAAAGCCGAGCGCGCAGAAATGAGTTTATAATTCATCCAATCCCTCAGATAACAGAATGTGCTTGAACAGCGCATTAACGCTAACAAACACTAGGAATGAGCATTATTCGGGCTTCGTTCCTATCTGTGTTCACAACTGTACAGCACGATTCGTGGCGTACCAAGGAATTGTTCAAAATGCTGGTACGCCTTTATGAAAATGCCAGTGTTTTTGCGGGGATCGTATTTGATGGGTTTCTAGATTAGTCGGGCACGTCGATTTCTAAATCTTTGCGGTCGGCGATCATCTTCGGATTGTTAGGGATGAGCCATTCGTCGACCATGACCTCGAACCAGCCGGCTTTGACGGCCGGGTCTTCGTTGGCGATCCTCCTCGCTTCATCCGGACCAACAAGATAGAGGCCCATACCTCTGGCGCGAGTGTCGTCTATTCTTTTGACCGGACCGTTTGCCAAGATCGTGCCTTTGTCGACGAGCCCTCTGAGATACTTGATGTGGGCCGTTTGAATCGCTTCGTCCTCTGGACCATCGGGCGGCGGGTTTGCCGCGCTCACCAGCCGGACGAGAGTGATTCTTTGGAAGGGGATCTTGGGCATGGGTCGATTATGGAATACGGTCAGGCTTGTGGAGTTGGTTCCTGACTGTTACTTTATGCGGTTGCACTCTTTCCACCTCGGGCAATCGACGACGTGGTCGTTGACTACCCCTACCGCCTGCAGGTAGGCGTAAATGATGGTTGGGCCGACGAACTTGAAACCGCGCTTCTTGAGGTCTTTGCTGATTCCTTTGGAGAGATCCGTCTCGGCGGGGACCTCCGAGAGGCTCTTCCATCTGTTCTGGATCGGCTTCCCTTTCACAAACCCCCACAGGTATTTGTCGAACGACCCGAACTCCTTTTGAATTTCAAGAAACTTCTGCGCGTTGAGCACGCTCGCACCTACTTTGGCTCGGTTCCTCACGATGCCAGGATTCAGCAGGAGCGACTGTTGTTTTTTCTCCGAGAACTTCGCGACTTTTTTCGGATCGAAACCCAAATGCGCCTTACGATATGATCTCCGCTTGTTGAGGATCGTTGACCAACTCAATCCCGCCTGCGCTCCTTCGAGGATCAGCATTTCGAAGAGGTGTTTGTCGTCATGGCTCGGCACCCCCCACTCTGTGTCGTGGTATTGCTGGTAGAGCGCGCTACCTTCGGCCCATTCGCACCGGATGACCTTGACGGAGTTGCTCATTGCAGGAGATTCAATCTACCACGGAGATTGATTCGCCACAGGCACGGATATCGCTAGCGCGCTACTCATGGCTCAAAGCCAGTTCAGGAAGAACAATGGCCGAAAAAACTTTGGATGTTCCTAGACCTTTGCCTGACGCCGGATCTCTACCCACAGATCCATGAGCCCGAAGTGACTGAGCCACTTCTCGATGTAGGGTACGTCCAGGTTTTCGCGCTGGACCTCGTAAAGCCGTACCAAATCGTGCCACTGTCGGTCGCTGACGCGGTTTCCAAGATCGAACCTGCGGCACTTCGCGATGATCATGTCCTCCGGACTCGCTACTGGAACTTGTACGCCTAGTTGCAAGGGGAGGAGCCTGGCCCTTTCGATCTGCTGATTGTCCCATGGCGATCTTGCAATGAAATTGTCGATCTTAAATGCGGTCGGCTCGAAAAGAGATTGAAACGAAGCGAACGGTTGCGTATCTGCTAGCGCCTGACCAACAGTAACTGAATCGACGAAATAGCCATTGGGGAGCCTCGCTAAATATTCCGCAACTTGTTCTGCGGCGATATCTAGGAGGAAGTCCGCATCGTTCGTGTTCCGTTGCTCTCCCCACGCGCTCGAGGCGAGCGATCCGCCTAGGACGTGTCGGACTTTCAATTCGCTAAGGAAGGCGCTATAAGTCGCAACGATTATTAGATCGGTCATAGTCATTCGCGATCCGCTTGAGTTCGCGGGAAGATTCCATCATGGCGAAGGTCAGCCGGAGTTTCTCCTCGGGCGACATCTTCCTAAGCATCTCGATTTGCCTTCGATGTGCTGAGAGGCTGGTGTCCAAGAGATCGGTCCTTTGGAGCGGTGTTTTGGGTCTCATCTCGCTTTCGCCCCTTTTTTACCGAGCACGCCTTCAAGATACCTTCCCGTCCAACTTCCTTTCGTCGTAGACACGTCCTCTGGTGTGCCCTGGGCGGTGATGAATCCACCCTTGTCCCCCCCCTCGGGGCCGAGGTCGATGACCCAGTCGGCTGTTTTGATGACGTCTAGGTTGTGCTCGATGACCAGGACGGTGTTGCCTTTGTCCACGAGGTCGTGCAAGACGGCGAGGAGGAGTCGGACGTCGGCGAAGTGAAGTCCGGTCGTGGGTTCATCAAGAATGTACAAAGTCGAGCCGGTCGCACGCTTGCTTAACTCTGACGAAAGTTTCACGCGCTGGGCTTCCCCCCCCGAGAGCGTGGTCGCGGGCTGGCCCATGTGCAAATATCCGAGCCCCACCTGCTCCAGCGTCTCCAGTTTGCGGTGGATCTTCGTGATCGCTTCAAAAAACTTACACGCCTCTTCGATCGTCATTTCCAAGACGTCGCTGATGTTCTTGCCCTTGTAGCGCACCTCGAGCGTCTCGCGGTTGTAGCGCTTGCCTTTGCACACTTCGCACGGGACGTACACGTCTGGCAAAAAGTGCATCTCGATCTTGATGATGCCGTCGCCCTTGCACGCTTCGCACCGCCCGCCTTTGACATTAAAACTAAACCGGCCCTGTTTATATCCGCGCACTTTCGCGTCCGGTGTTTTGCTAAAGAGATCGCGGATCATGTCGAAAGTGCCCGTGTAGGTCGCGGGGTTCGAGCGGGGAGTGCGACCGATCGGCGATTGGTCGATGTCGATCACCTTGTCGAAGTTCTCGTGGCCCTCGATGCCGTCGTGCTCCTGCCACACAGCGCGGGTGCCGTACACTTCGTACATGAGGCGCGGGAAAAGCGTGTCCTGCACGAGTGTGGACTTTCCGCTACCGCTCACGCCCGTAACGCACACGAACAACCCCAAAGGAAACGCCACGTCGAAGCCCTTCAAGTTGTTCCCGCGCGCCCCACGCACGACCAGCCAGCCTTCGTTCATTTGTGACTACTACCTCGAGAGCCGACCGCGTTTCTCTTCTCAGTCATTTGTCTCGTCTTTCCATTGCGGCTCGCCGCAACGGTAGCGGTGATAGGATTGGGCGCTTTGGGTGACCGGCGGACGAGCGGCACGGGGATAGACTCGAGGCCATTGAGGAAGTCGCTGGTGGGGGAGCGCTTTCTGAGAAACTTATCTAAGGGTCCCTCGTTGACGACGTGGCCGCCGTGCTCGCCGGCGCCGGGGCCGAGGTCGATCAGCCAGTCCGCAGCGCGCATGGTGTCCTCGTCGTGTTCGACCACGATCACCGTATTGCCCAGGTCGCGCAGGCGCAAGAGAGTTTCTATCAGTTTGTGGTTGTCCTTCTGGTGTAGACCGATCGAAGGTTCATCCAAAATGTAAAGACAACCCATGAGGCCGGAGCCGATTTGTGTGGCGAGTCGAATCCGTTGCGCTTCCCCCCCCGCAAGCGTGTTGGCGGAACGGTTCAAAGTGAGATATGACAACCCTACGTCGTCCAAAAACCGAAGTCTCTCGCCAATCTCTTTCACTGCGCGCTCGGCGATCGCCAACTGTCGCTTGTTCAGTTTCTTTGGCAGCGCCTGGAAGAACGCCAGCGCGTCCGAGACTGCCAAGGAAGTCAGATCAGCGATGTTGCGATCCCCCACCTTGACTGAAAGCGACTCGGGTTTGAGACGCCTGCCCTTACAGACAGGGCACGGCTTGGTCTGCATATATTGCTGCAAGTCGCCCTTGACCCATTCGCTTTCGGTCTGGTCGTATTTTTTGCGCAGGATCTTCAGCACGCCTTCCCATTTCGTCTGAAACTTCCTTTCGCTCTTGCCATATTTCGTGTGGACTGTGACTGGCTCGGGTAGACCGTGCCAGACGGCGTTCATCTGCTCTTCAGTCAATTCTGCGACGGGCAATGAGGCGTCAAAACCCAGTGCCCGCCCCACTCCGTCCAGGACCTGCGGCCACCACTCCTTGACTTCGCCAGACTTATAGACGAATGGCACGATAGCGCCTTCGCGCAAGGGCAAGGTGTCGTTCACAATGATGCGCTTCGGTTCGAACTCTGTCTTCGTGCCGAGTCCTGTGCATTCGGGACATGCGCCGTAAGGAGAATTGAAAGAGAACATGCGCGGCTCGAGTTCGGGCATTGAGAAACCGCAATTCGCACACGAATAGTGCTCGCTGTAAAGTTGGTCGACCCATCCCCCCCCTTTCTTTTTCTTTCCGTTCAACTGGCCCTCCGGCCCTTCGTGCGAGACCACGACCATGCCCTTCCCCATCTTAAGCGCGGTCTCGATAGAATCGGCCAACCGCCGATCGATTCCCTTTTTGATCACTAATCGGTCGATGACGACTTCGATGGTGTGCTGCTTATAGCGGTCCATCGGGATGTCGTCGGTGACCTCGTACATCTGGCCATCGACTCGAACGCGCACATAGCCCGCCTGCTCGATCTCTTGTAGTTCTTTTTGATACGTGCCCTTACGACCGCGCACGATGGGCGCGAGAATCTGCAGTTTCGTCTCCTCTGGCAATGCAAGAACGTTGTCGACGATCGTGTCAGTGGACTGCCGCACGATCGGTGTGCTGCATTCGGGACAATAGGGCGTTCCAGCGCGCGCAAAAAGGATGCGCAGGTAGTCGTAAATTTCTGTTACAGTGCCAACTGTGGACCGCGGATTGCGGGACGCGCTCTTTTGGTCGATGCTTACCGCCGGAGAAAGCCCGTCGATGTGGTCCACGTCCGGCTTGTCCATCTGGCCGAGGAACTGTCGGGCATACGCGCTCAAAGACTCCACATATCGGCGCTGGCCCTCTGCGTAAATCGTGTCGAACGCGAGCGACGACTTCCCGCTGCCGCTGAGGCCGGTGATCACGACCAGTTTGTCGCGCGGAATCTCCACGGTGACGTTTTTGAGGTTGTTCTCGCGCGCTCCGACGACGACGATCTTGTCTTGGGCCATCCGAGCACAATTCTACCCAAGGATATAGTAGACACACGTTTCTCTGTTACTATGTATTCATGGGAAAATCGCTTCTCTTTCTTTTTGCGCTAGTCATGGTCGGATGTGCGGAGCAACCTGAGCCTCTTGCCGCGCCGCCGAAAGAACCGCAGGCGACCGAGGCCAGCGTTCCGAGCGGAGGTGGCGATGGCGTCGGTATCGTCTCGCCCGCCGCAGGTTCGATCTCTCCGGTCACTGGTGGCGGCGGTGGTGGAGGAGGCAACAGCGCAGGAAACGTGCTCAAGAGCAAGGCCATCGAGACCGCCGAAGAGCAGGGCAAAGAGGCGGTCGGCGGTGAGGAAAATGGGGCGGATAACGGGACTTGAACCCGTGACCTCCTGAGTCACAGTCAGGCGCTCTAACCAACTGAGCTATACCCGCCGCAGAGTCCACATTATGGCCGAGATTCGGCATACTGGGAGCCGATGCAGACCGAACGGCCCGCCTTGATCCATGTGCCCGGATGCGCCGGTGTCGATGAGGCTGGGCGCGGTCCATTGGCCGGACCTGTGGTCGTTGCGGCGGTCGTGTTGCCTGATATATTTGACGTGCGCGGGATCGATGATTCCAAAAAAATGTCGCGCTCTGCCCGCGAGGTTGCTGCTCGTCGGATTAAGTCGGAGGCATTGTGGCGGATCGAGGTCGTGAGCGTGGAAGAGATCGATCGGCACAACGTGCTTCGCGCCTCGCTGCTGGGGATGGCGCGGGCGATGGAGGGCCTGGAGTTTTCTGGCGCGTACATCGACGGCGACTGGCGCCCCCCTACAGCGCGCTGTGTCGAGTGCGTCGTGAAGGGCGATGGAAAGTATGCGTGCATCGCGGCGGCTTCGATCCTCGCGAAGACCGAGCGCGACGCCCTCATGGTTTCTCTTGCGTCGGAATATCCTCAATATGGGTTTGACATCAATTTTGGCTATGGGACGCCCGAACACCTTTTTGCAATTCGTGAATTGGGGCCGTGTCCGATCCATCGCCGCTCGTTCTCGCCCGTTTGTGAGATGGTCAATCAGCCATGTCTAACCTTCGACGCATAGGCGCGGAAGCCGAAGACCGCGCGGCCCTGTATCTTCTGGATCTCGGCTATACGATCGTGACACGGCGGTTCAAGTCCTCGCGAGGCGAGATCGATCTTATCGCGCTTGACGGCGATACCCTTGTTATAGTTGAGGTGAAATCTTGTCGAGTGGACTCATTTGTTCCTGAGGAATCGGTGAGCGAAAGGAAATCTGGACGCATTGTTTTTGCGGTCGATGAGTATCTGCACAAGTCCGGTGCGCCGAATTCCACCGTGCGGTACGACATCATCGCGGTCACACCGAATGAGATCAGGCACCACGTCGACGCGTTTCGTTCGTGACCCCCCCCTTTCCTTTCCGAAGGAGAGGGGGCAGGGGGTGAGGTGTGTGATTGTCCGCGCGAGTGACGCTGGGTTTCGCAAGCGAGAGATTTCCTCAGGAGGGTCGTCCAGGAGGCCGACCCTCCATTCGCGTGCAGGCGGGACGCCCGCACCACAAATCCTTCCCTAACTCAGCACACAGAACTCTGAATCGAGCACTCATCACTCGTCACTCGTCACCCGTCACTCACCTGTAAACAGTTTCATGTCAGACGAGTGGCCGGGGAAGAGTTTGGCTGTGGGGTCGAGCATGACTTTCGCCTGGCAGACCGCCATCGTGGCCTCCCCCACCCCGGTGGCGATCAGTTTCACCTTTCCCTCATGCTCGCACACGTCCCCCACCGCGTACACGCCGGGCAGGTTCGTCCGGAGAAGGTGGTCGACGACGATCTGGCGCTTGACGATCTTCATTCCCCAGTGCTCTATCGGACCGAGTGACGACTTGTATCCAATGTTGACGACGAGGGCGTCGCATTCGTAATTCTTAGTGCTCTTGTCCTTGATGTTTTCGACCGTCACCCCAATCAGATGGCCGTCACCGTGCAGTTCTTTGACTGTCTCAAACAGACAATACTCGACTCCGCACGCACGGACGGCCTTTACGGTCTCCTCGTGCGCTCGGAAGACGTCGCGTCGGTGTACTAGGCGTACTCTTTTTGCAATCGGGTGTACGGTGAGCGCCCAGTCGAACGCGCTGTCGCCCCCACCCACAACAAGCACGTCCTTCCCGTGGAGCGATTGCAAATCTTGCACACCATAACTCAGCCCCTTTCCGAAAAATGAATCCTCCCTTTCAACGCCGAGTTTTGTCGGCTCGAACGCGCCTGCGCCAGCGGAGACGATGATCGTCCGCGTGGGAAACGCACGGCCCGACGACCCGGTGATCGTCCATCCGTCATCATCGCGCGACAACGAAGAAGCAGTCTCTCCCAACACAACGTCAGGTGAAAAACGCAATCCTTGCTCAGCCATTTCGCGAGCAAGATCCTTCGCGAGAACGCACGGAAAACCGGGCATGTCGTAGACGTTTTTTTCCGGATAGAGCGCCGTCAACTGCCCGCCGAGTTCGTGCAGACTGTCGATGATGCGGCACGACATTCCGCGCATTCCTGCATAGAACGCCGCGAAAAGCCCGACGGGGCCGCCGCCGATCACCGTCACGTCCATTCGCTCCATCGCACAGCAGTGTATCTGTTGGCGACCGTTCGGACCGGGCCACCGGTAAACTCCATTTTCTCGTGGACAAGTTTGAAGTGGTCGTCATCGGAGCGGGGCACGCTGGGATCGAAGCGGCGCTTGCGTCTGCGCGGATGGGTCGTAAGACGCTTTGCGTGACGCTGCGTCTCGACACGATCGGCCATCTTCCGTGCAACTGCTCGATCGGCGGTCCTGCAAAGGGCCACATTGCGCGCGAAGTGGACGCGCTCGGCGGGCAGATGGGGGTGACGACCGACCACACTCTCACGCACTTGCGAAAAGTCGGGACGGGAAAGGGGCCCGCCGTGCAGACTACGCGCGCACAGGTCTGCAAGCGCGATTATCCTTTGTACATGCAAAGGGTGATGCGCGCAGAGGAACATTTGACTTTGCTCGAAGGGCAGGTGACGACTGTGCTACGCAAGGGCGGGCGCGTAGTGGGGGTACGCGTCCAAGATTCTGGTGCCCCCACCGAGATCGCGTGCAAGGCCGTGATTGTCACCACGGGCACGTTTCTCAATGGGCTCTGTCACGAAGGGCGGAAGAAGACTGTAGCAGGACGGCACGGCGAACAGTCGGTTTCTTCATTGAGCGACTTTTTGCGCGAGATCGGAACGCGACAAAGGCGATTTAAGACAGGAACGACGCCGAGGATCACGCTTTCGAGCATTGATTTTTCCAAAACAGAGGTGATGCCGAGCGAGGAAGACGCGGGGCCGATGAGTTTTATGCACGACGCGCCGTTCCCAAAGCACGACCTGCTGCCGACTTGGCAGACGAGGACGACCGAGGAGACGCATACGGTTCTGCGCGACAATCTGAACCAAAGCGCGATGTTCGCTGGTGAGATCGAGGGCGTCGGCCCACGCTATTGCCCGAGCGTGGAAGACAAAGTCGTGCGTTTTGCGCAGAAGACGTCGCACCCTGTCTTTCTTGAGCAGGAAGAATGGGAAAGCGACAGCATTTACGTGCAAGGTTTCTCGACCTCTATGCCGGCCGACGTGCAACTCAAGGCGCTCAAGACCGTTCCAGGGCTCGAAAACGTCGTGATGCTCCGCCCAGGGTACGCAGTCGAATACGACATGGCCGATCCTACGCAACTTACCCCCACCCTGATGTCGAAACTGCTCGAAGGGCTGTTCCTCGCAGGGCAGATCAACGGCACGAGCGGATATGAAGAAGCTGCGGGCCAAGGAATCGTCGCGGGGATCAATGCTGCGCTTTTTTCCCGGAACGAGGAGCAGGTGCATTTTCCTCGCGACAACAGTTTCATCGGCGTGATGGTCGACGATTTGGTGACAAAGGGTGTGGACGACCCGTACCGAATGTTGACGGCACGCGCAGAACACCGACTGCTTTTGCGCCATGATAACGCAGACCTGCGTCTTACCCCCACCGCTATCGCACTCGGCCTGGCCTGCCCATTGCGAAAGGAGAGGTTCCTCGCAAAGTCCTCGCTCATCTCGAATGGCCTGAACGCTTTCAAGGGTTGCTTCGTAACTGAGGTGCAAAACGAGACCTTGGGGTCGTGCGGTGTCGAGCCCGTTCGCGGTCGGGCTTCGCTGTTTGACCTCCTTAAACGCCCGGGAATGAGTTACACGACGATAGAAACCGCTGGTCGCAAATGTGGCGCTGGTGGCGACACGTTCATTGATGACAAGTCGAGCGGGTTTGGCTCGATCTCGTTTACGTCGCGGCAACAGATCGAGATCGAGGCGGCTTATGATGGATATTTAAGGAGGCAAGAGGTCGAAGCCGGTAGGACGAAGCAACTCGAGGCCATGCCGATTCCCCCCACCTTTAAGTTTAACTTGCTCAAGGGACTAAGTTATGAAAGCGTCGAAAAGCTTTCGCGCGTCCGACCGTTGACTATTGGACAAGCGAGCCGTATCCCCGGTGTGCGGCCAGCGGACATCGCCTTGCTGATCGGGCATTTGAGAGCACGCCGCGCTCCAA
>CAYYZP010000395.1:0-2884 GCA_964476165.1 uncultured Fimbriimonadaceae bacterium | reverse complement strand
CTTGTTCCCGCGCAGTCGGCTGTTCAGTTCTTATTGGCAGACCTCGCGCCTGTTGCGTTTGAGCGAAACCGCTGCCCACGATGTTGCGCAGGTCATGGGAGCGTGTCTGATGGTGCGGTCGGTCGCGCGGTTCGACGAGCGGTTTTTTCTCTACTGCGAAGACACAGAACTCTGCGCACGGCTAGCGAAACGCGGGAAAATCGTGTATGTACCGGACGCTCTCTTCACGCACGAACTCGGCTCGAGCAGCAAAGAAAGGTGGAAGGCCGTCGCGCGCTACAACCGCGGCAAGGAACTCTATTTCTTGATCCATCATGGGAAATTCAGCGCGGCGATGGCGCTCTTCCTCAACCGGGTGGGGGCGCTCAAGAGGCTCTTTCTTTGGTTCTTTGCAAGCGTGCTCACACTGTTCTTAGTCGCGCGTTTTAGAGCAGGGGCCGAGTGCTTCCTCCGCGTGCTTTTGACCCCGATCGACGGGCCCAAGAATGCATAGCACAATGTGGTGCGGACCTCAAGGTCTGTATGATAGTGGTGCGGACCTCAAGGTCTGCACCCTCGATGCATCTCGTACTACGGACACGCCCTTTCGGGGTTTGTCCGTGCGGTGGCAGGCGGGACGCCCGCACCACAAACAAACCTAAAGCCTTGCTACTTTAACGATTCTAATCGTCAATACTACAGCAGGATCGCCATCGAGCAAGACCCCCACCGAGGACGCGGCGATGGTCACCGTCCTCACGTCACCGACTCGCGCGTTCTCTACTGCAGTGTGCCAGAAGCCCTCGACGTTGTCCTGACCCATCAGAAAGGTAAAAGGCATTCCGCGCTTCTCCGTGTCAACAAATATCTTTCCGGAATCGGTAACGGCGAAGAAGTGGACCGTGACCCGTGCAAAGTGTTCAACGCGATCCCCCCACCCACGTACGGTCGTTACCACTGACATTGGTGGGGGCTTTGGTAGAGGGGGGGATTGGGCAATAACGAGCGCGAGCGCAACAGCCACCATGCAATCCGAGACGGACGGTGGGGGGCAAAAGCGTCTTTTGTGCCACGGACGGGCCCCTGGCGCGCACCACAATCAGTGCCTAATCCGACAATGGAAAGTTGCACAGTGTGCGGCGACCATCGGCTGTGACCCACTTTGGATCGCTGGCACGACAGACGTCGGCGACCCTGGGGCACCGCGACGCGTAGCGGCATCCAACGATACGCTCGCTCGGATCGGGCACTTCCCCCACCGCAGGCTCTGGTAGAAACCCAAGTCTTTCTAGTGTCGGCGCCGAATCCAGTAGCGCCTTCGTATACGGGTGCAGCGGACTTGAAAAAACCGCCTCGGTCGGCCCTTCCTCGACGATTTTGCCCAGGTACATCACCGCGACCCGGTCAGCAAGAAACCGCACGGTCGTCAGGTCGTGAGAAATATAGAGCACGGCGCACGACCTTGCGTCTTGAAGATCACGGAGCAGGTTCAGTATCTGCGCCTGGATGCTAAGGTCGAGCGCGGCCGTCGGCTCGTCGCACAAAACAAGAGATGGACGCAGTGCGAGCGCGCGACCGATCGCCGCGCGTTGGCGCTGCCCGCCGCTGAGTTGGTGGGGGTACCGCTCGCTTACCTCGCTCGACAGCCCGACTTCATCAAGGATCGATCCCACGTCCACCTTTTTACCAAGAATTTTCGCAGGCTCTTCAATGATCCGAGAAATCTTCCATCGCGGATCGAGGCTCGCATAGGCATCCTGCCAGACCATCCCGATCTTTTCAGCGAGACCGCGACGAACGCCGCCTGTTGGAGTTCCCTCAAAAACAATCCGACCGGAGACGAAAGGTTGAAGCCCAAGAATCGCACGAGCCAAAGTGGTCTTGCCGCACCAAGATTCGCCGACGACGGCAACGGTCTCTCCCGGCTCGACATTCAGCGACACCCCATCAAGCGCGCGGACGCCCCCACCAGGGCTGGGATATTCGACGTGTACATCGTTGACCCGCAGCAATGCCACTTCAGACCGATCCTTGGCTCCATTGGAGCCGTTCGGCCAGTTTGCCAAAGAAGTCGCCCTCTTCCGCAGATACAAGTCGCGTTCTGCGGTCTGAGCGCGAGATGCGCGCAAAGTCGCCCGTTAAGAGGTGCAACCTGCTGTGGCCGTCGCCAGAAAGCACCGCCTCGCTCCTCGATTCCACCATGATCTCGATCGTCGATTCCGGTTGAAGTACGAGCGTCCGAGAAGAAAGCGTGTGCGGCATGATCGCCGTCAAGATCAGTGCGTCCATGCGCGGATCGACGACCGGTCCGCCCGCAGAGAGGTTGTACGCAGTCGATCCGGTGGGGGTGGAGACCATAACGCCGTCGGCAGGATAGCGAGAAACTTGCGAACCGTCAACGAACACTTCGAAAGTGAGCATGCGCGAGGTTGAAGACCGTTGGATGACCGTCTCATTGAGCGAATGGATTTCGGCGACGATGTCGTCGCCGCGCACGAGTTCTGTCTTCACCATCATGCGCTCTTCAGTCACGCCCTCGCCCTTTAGGAAACGCTTGATGGTCTTTTCGGCGTTCTGTGGAGATACCTGGGTTACGAAACCAAACCGACCGTAATGGATTCCCATGATCGGTGGACAATCCTCGCCGACGAGGTAAGCGGCCCGGATCAATGTCCCGTCGCCGCCGATAGCGACGACGAGGTCGCACTGGCCAAATTTTTCGGGCACGACCGACTGAAGACCAACGACGGGGGCAGTCTCGTGATCGGCGAACGCTTCTGCACCGTGCTTTTTGACGACGTTGATCGCCGACCGGGCCGCCGCGACTGCGTCATCCCGGAAAAGATTGACTAGAAAATGTACGCGCAAACTATCCGCCAGTATCCTTGAGTCTATCCAGGTTTTT
>CAYYZP010000394.1:0-7103 GCA_964476165.1 uncultured Fimbriimonadaceae bacterium | reverse complement strand
CCCCAGTTTGCGACTGCGAGTTTGACGGCCTTCATCACACCATCGAGCCCTGCCGCGTTGAGCGCGCTCGTGAAACGGACGATCGAGTAGGACATCTCAGGAATCTCGTTACGAACAATTTTGAGAAAATCCCTCTTGAGCGGTGTGTTCTTGCCGAGGTCTCCGGTGGGGGGCTCTTTGAGGTCCCACTTGTTGATGGCGATGACGAGCGGCTTTCCGAGGTCGTGCGCGGTCTTGGCAACGCGCTTGTCGCCGTCTGTGAGTCCTTCGTTGCCGTCAATGACGAGGAGCGCGCAGTGCGCGCGCTCGATCGCCTGGGTCGCCCTCAGAACCATGTAGTATTCGACGCTGCCCTGGATTTTTCCTCTTCTGCGAACCCCTGCGGTGTCGATGAGGCGGAACGCAGAACCTTTATAGACGATCGGCGTGTCGATGGCGTCGCGCGTGGTCCCAGGAATGTCGCTGACGATTGCGCGGTCTTCTCCCATAAGCGCGTTGAGCATCGAAGACTTGCCGACGTTCGGGCGACCGATGATCGCTAATTTTATTTCGTCGTCTGGCATCGCGCCTCTGTCCTTGGGAAACTTCTCAACGACCAGTTCCAACAAGTCTTGTAAGCCCGTGCCGTGGATCGAACTGACCGGATGCACGTCCCCCACCCCAAGGGTCCAGAACTCGTTCGCCTGGTTTTCCAACTCCTTGTTGTCGGCCTTGTTCGGCACGACGTACACAGGACACTTGCATCCACGGAGAAGTTGCGCCAGTTCCCAGTCGCCGGGGTGCAAGCCGTCGGTCACGTCGGTCATGAAAAGGATGGCGTCCGCGTCAGAAATGGCGACTTGCGCCTGGATTTTGATCTGTTCGACAAGCGGGTCGTCGTCGCCAAAGAGGATCCCTCCCGTGTCGACCAATTGGAACCTTCTGCTATGGTGGACGCACTCGGCATAGAGGCGGTCGCGGGTGACGCCTGGCGTGTCCTGGACTACCGCGATGCGGCTTCCCGCTATGCGGTTGAACAGGGTGCTTTTCCCTACGTTGGGCCGCCCAACGATCACGACGGTAGGCAGATCTGTAGGCATGGGCAGGTTCAGGATACCAGACGTTTGGCTTGGTCAGGTTCCTTCGGCGATGCTGTCGCGTCAATGACTCAACACATTCATGGTTTGAGGGCAGTCCACTCTATTGGCACTTGAAACCCTCAGTCGCTGAGAGGATTGAGGAATAGAAACCTTCCTCTGCGAGTGCAGGCGGGACGCCCGCACTACAATGAGGGCGTGCAACATAATCTCTTGTGCCGATGACGAGGGGCAGGATTCGATTCGAGATTCTGAAAAAGGGCACACAAACGGGTGCTCGGAGGGGGCGAATTTTTACTGCACACGGCACAGTCGAGACGCCGTGCTTCATGCCGGTCGCCACCTATGGCGCTGTCAAGACGGTCTCTTCAGAAGACCTCGAAGCGCTCGGCTATGGACTCGTTTTGAGCAACACGTATCACCTCTCGCAGCGCCCTGGCAGCGAGTTTGTTGAGAAGTTTGGTGGGCTGCACAAGTTTATGTCGTGGAAACGCACGCTGTTGACGGATTCGGGCGGGTTCCAAGTTATGTCACTGGCGAAGAACAGAAAGATTACTGACGAAGGCGTTATGTTCCGCAGCCATTTGGACGGCAGTGAATCGTTCCTCTCGCCGGAACGCGCGATTGAAATCCAGGCTTCGTTGGGAGTGGACGTTTCAATGGCGCTCGACGAGTGCCCGCCATATCCATGTTCGCGCGAAGAGGCGGCGAGCGCGATGCGACGGACTCACCTCTGGGCCAAGCGCAACCTATCGGCACGGCGAGAAGAACAGAGCGTGTTCGGGATCGTGCAGGGGGGGGTACACGAGGATTTGCGGAAGGAGAGCGCAGAATTTGTTTCTTCTCTGGACTTCGACGGCGTCGCGATCGGTGGCGTCAGCGTAGGCGAGCCGACGGAACTGCTATATCCCGTGGTATCCTCGACCGCGCCGCTGCTACCATCTGGAAAGCCGCGATACTTAATGGGAGTCGGACACCCCAAGGACATCGTGCATGCTGTGGGGGCAGGGATGGATATGTTCGACTGCGTGCTCCCTTCGCGCATGGCACGGCACCACTGCCTTTACACTTTGCAGGGTCGAATCAACGCCGCAGGGGCCGAATGGGCCGATGTAGACGGCCCGTTCGACGAAAATTCAGTGTTTCCTCAGACGGGGCGCTATTCAGCCGCCTATGTCCGCCATTTGTTCAAAATCGGCGAGCCGTTGGCTGCCCGCATCGCCACGCTGCACAACCTCGCTTTCTATGCGCGCATGATGCAGGAAGTCCGCGATGCCATCGACAGCGACAAGTGGTCCGAGTTGGTCGAGCGGTATGCAAACAGTTAAAACAGCGACAAGGGATCCCAGAAGCACTCTTTCGAAATAACACCGTCTTCGAACTTGACGCCTTCTTTTTCAAGCCTTCGCCGTTGATCGAGCGCCATGTTTGGGTCGCGCTTGTTGATCGGGAGTTCTCCTTTTGCGTTCACGATCCGCCACCATGGTGTGCCGTCGTCCGGGCACATCGCCATCCACTTGCCGACAAAATATCCGCTCGCAGGATTTTTCAACGCCCTCCCCACTGAGCCATAACTTGCGACGCTGCCTTTGGGAACGCTGCGCACGACTTGCCACAACTCACTTAGTTCCGAACGTCCGTCGTCACCCATTCGACCCTCCTGGGATCCCCCACCTCGATGAGGTCTCGCACCGTCGTCGCGTCGTCGACGCGGACTTTAATCAGCGGGACAATGGCGCCGACTTCGATGTCCCATTGGTCGAACGCGAAAACGGACGCGGCACCCATCGTCGTGGCCATGCGCCAGACTTCTTCGGGCGTCAACGGCGCGCCGCGCGCTTCCGCGACGGTGAGCGCGGCCCTCATTTCGTCAAAGAGGTCGATCTTTCCGCTGCTAGCGGCGGAGTCCATGCCCAGTCCGACGAGGATTCCTGCGTCCAACATCTCGCGGACGGGCGCGCGTGGACAGTCGAGCGCCTCGTTCGACCGTGGACAGTGGGCGACGGATACCCCCCCCTGTGCCATAACGGAAATGTCGTGACTATTTACGTCGCAGGCGTGGACGAACTGCACGCCGTTGCGGACGAGCCCGACCGAATCCAGATAACTGACGACGCTGGCCCCCACCGGGTGCTCGAGCCCGACGCTCCGACAAATCTCTGCAATCGGCCCCCTGCCCGACTTGAAATACTCGTTCTCATGGACGGACTCCGCGACGTGGATGCTAGCCGGGTCGCCCATTGCAGTGATCTTGCTAAGTGTTAAAGGATCGACTGTCCAGGCGGAATGCGGATTCATCACCGTTTCGAAGCCGCCCGCCTCGACGTTTCTCCGAAGCGACTCTGCGATCGTCGCTAACTTTTCGGAAGGGTCCGTATGCTGATAAAAAGTAATGACCTCTTGAAAGATGCGCCCGTCGAGACTGTACGCCGACATCGCCTCACCCGCAAACGGACGGTCCGAGTGCTCGGCGATATATCCGACTCCCGTCTTGCGGTTTTCCAGCGCAGCGATCAAGCAGTCTTCGCGCACAGACTCCGGCCGCTGTGCCGCTTTAGCTTCCGCAATCTCTTTGATCCATTCAAAGTACGGAACCTTGGGGAGCGTACCGAGAAGTCCGCGATATTCAAGATGGGAGTGCGCATTGACGAACGCGGCCGAGAGCACGAAGGGATCAGCGGGACCATCGTGCGCGGCGATCTCATAGATCGCGCCGTGCTCGTCTAGAGAGACTTTGAGCCCCTGCTCAAGCCTCCCCTGCATGACGACCGCGTAGGGATGAAGAGTCATCGAATTTTGGTTCCCTGTCAGATTATCGCACCGTTCTTCCGATACTTGGACGAGAGGCCCGTCCAAACGAAACAGGAATTCCTCTCCCTTTTCTACGCAATCGGGAGTGAAATTCGATCCTTAAGCGTCTGAAATGAGAGAGGTACCCTCAAGCGCAATGTTCCAGCCCAAAGTCAGGCCCAAACCGAAGGGAAAAAAGGTGGCGTACTGGACCCTCTACGGCGCTTGGACGCTTTTGTTGCTGGGGCTCGGGGCCTTTTTCGGCTATGGAAAAGGTCACGAACTCATCGGACACCTGATAAACAATTTTTTCAAGCCAAAGCCGCCCGAGGAACTTTTTCAGAGTCCAGACCTCACGATCCTTGTCCTGGGCACCGACGAAGACCGCGCCCCTGGCGGGAAAAAAGTGGACCGAGAAGCCGCACGGAGCGACATGATCATGGCGCTCAGGCTGAATTTTCCTGAAAAGCGAGTCACCGGAATCACGATTCCGCGCGACACGCTTGCACGGGTCGAAGGCTACGCTGTACACCGCGTCAACGCTTTCCATGCTTTTGGGGGGGCAGACCTTTCCCGTCGCGCAGTCGAGAACATCACAGGGCTCAAATTCGACAAAGTCATGGTCATCAACTATCGCGTCTTTAAGGAGATCGTCGACATGGTCGATGGTGTCGAGATCGATGTGAAGAAAAAACTCAAGTACGACGACGACCGCGGACACTTGCACATCGACCTTTCTCCCGGTCTGCAACACATGGACGGAGATAAGGCGATGGGTTTCGTCCGCTATCGCAAGGACAGCGACTTTGAAAGGCAGGCCCGTCAAAGACAGTTTGTCATGGCGCTCAAGTCACAGGCGATGCAAAAGTGGACAATGATCGGCCCGGTGAGCGACAAGATCGGCGAACTGACAGGCGAGGCTTTCACAAACGAAGAACTTGCGTCGCTACTGTTCTTTGCGAAGAGCGTAGAGGACGCCAACATCAAACTCGGGATGCTCCCAATCATTGAAGGATCCAACTTCAACCTGATGGTCGACAAGGTCAAGTTGCAAAAGACACTCAAGGAGTACGAACTGATCTCCTCATAGTCAGGACGCCCCCGTTTTGATGATCTTGACCACCAATTCGTACGACGTCGATGCGCCAGAGGGCGCGCGACCGCCCGCCGTTACGCAGCACATCACAATCCGCGACTGGAAAGTGATCGGGCTAGCGGCCATCGTGTTCTTCGTCGTCTCAATCCCACTGTTCAAAGAATTCAAGGGGCAGCGCGACCGGCAAGTCTGCAAGACCAACTTAAAAGGGATATATATGGCGATGCAGCAGTATGCAACAATGAACGGCGACCGGTTCCCCCCCCTTTATGCGATCGGCGACAACATGGCGCCGCAACTCGTAGACGGCAAGCCGTACGTGTGGGCGTCGACCATCGCGGGGCTCATGAACCAACGCGATTCGTTCTTGTGCCCTTCGTCAGAGGACGGTGAAGCAATGCGTGCGATCGGCCACGAAGGTCACGAGATCGAGTTGACCTACGGCATGTATCTGGCAATGGGGACCAAGCCGTATCAGATGTTGAGCCAGCCGAACGCCACCGCGCTCATTGTTGAAACATCGAACAATGGCGCGCTCGACTCTTATGACCCGCTGCCATTTACCGACTCTGCTGGAAACGTCGTGCCTTTCGACGCGTTTATGGCCGGATACGACGACAGCAACTTTGAACTGACCGAAAAATCTAAGTGGATCACGCGGCTTGCTATTCGCAATGCAAAGGCAGGCTATGGCGCGAAGGACGTCCACGCGAGGCACTTGAAGGGGATCCACGTAATTTACGCCGACGGGCACCTGGGCACGATGCTCGCGCCTTCTGCCGAAGTCGAAAACATCTATCCTGACGCCGAAGGGATGTGGCGCGTCCGCTAGATGTACTTTTTGAAGTTCTCTTCGAACATCGCGTGCAGCGCCCGGGCCTTTTCGTCATAGGCGTTCTTGTCGGCCCACGTTTCGCGCGGTTGGAGCACTTCGTTTGGCACGTTTGGACAAGATTTTGGAATGCTCAGTCCGAAAATCGGGTCTGTGGCGAACTCTGCTTTTTCCAGTTCTCCGGAGATAGCGGCGGCGAGCATCGCCCTCGTCTGCGAAAGTTTCATGCGCGAGCCGACGCCGTACGGCCCGCCGGTCCAACCTGTGTTCACCAGCCAAACTTTCGCGCCGTGCTTGGCGATTTTTTGTCTGAGAAGTTCCGCGTAGACCTTTGGCTCGAGCGGAAGGAACGGTTGTCCGAAACACGTTGAGAACGTCGCTAGCGGTTCCGTGACGCCCGCTTCTGTGCCAGCGACCTTTGCCGTGTAGCCGTTGAGAAAATGGTACATCGCTTGTTCCGGTGACAACCTGCTGATCGGAGGGAGGACACCAAACGCGTCCGCGGTGAGGAACACGATGTTCTTCGGATGTCCTCCGACGCTTGGGATGACCGCGCCCTCGATGTAATCGACAGGGTATGCGCACCGTGTGTTCTCTGTGATCGATCCGTCGTCGTAGTTGGGCACGCGGTTATCGTCCAGGATGACGTTTTCGAGAACCGAACCGAACCGGATCGCATTGAAGATTTGGGGCTCGCCCGCTTTGCTCAGTCGGATGCATTTGGCATAGCAACCGCCCTCGAAATTGAATACGCCCTCATCGGACCATCCGTGCTCGTCGTCACCGATGAGGTTGCGTTCTGAGTCTGCGGAGAGCGTGGTCTTGCCGGTGCCGGAAAGCCCAAAGAAAAGCGCGGTGTCGCCATTCTTGCCGATGTTGGCGGAGCAGTGCATGCTGAGGACACCTTTGAGCGGGAGCAGATAGTTGAGGATGGTGAACACGCTCTTTTTCATTTCGCCTGCGTATTCTGTGCCCATGATGACGACTTCCCTTTGCGCGAAATTGAGCGCGATGACTGCGTCGCCTCTCGTGTTGTCTTTTGCTGGGTCGCATTTTTCGGTGCAGAGATCGTAGATGTTCCAGTCGGGCTTGTATGTTTTGAGTTCTTCTTTTGTCGGTCGTATTAAGAGCGTGCGGATGAAGAGCGCATGCCACGCTTTTTCAACTATGAATCGAGCGCATATCCGGTGCTTGGGGTCGGCCCCTCCAAACGTGTCGACGACGTAAAGTTTTTTCTTGGAGACCGCCTTCGTTGCTTTTGCCTTGATGATTGCAAAAAGTCCGGGCGAGAGTTATTTGTTGCTCCCCC
>CAYYZP010000393.1:0-4482 GCA_964476165.1 uncultured Fimbriimonadaceae bacterium | reverse complement strand
CCCTGCTTTGTACGGGAATAGTAGATGAGTATTGGATTGTGGTAGACATAAACGCCGTACGAGATGTCGGGAATCCTCCAAGGCACTCGTGGGCCGTATGCTGCGAACAAGAGGATCGCCGTGCCTATCATGGTCGCTCTTATAGATACTGGCAGTATTTCTTCCTTCCAGATCAGGTAAGCCGCTAAAAGCAGCACGCAAGGAACTAGTGGCTTCAGCCGGCAAAGGAATGGTCGATGAAAGTAGCACAAATTGCCGGCTAAAAAACATGTAACGACGCTTTGAAGCGTGTGCAGTTGGCGATAGTCAGGAGCCTGCCAAAAGATAGACGCTCCAACTATGAAACCAAAGAGCGCATAGATGGGCCATCTCTTCTGATAAGCCCCCCACCAAAAGCCGAGTGCGAGTAAGGCGTATAGAACTTCCTCTGTGCTCAGAGACCATAGGGGGCCGTTACTACGATCCAAGTAGAAGCCGAACGAAGCCCAAGTGCCTAGAGCGCCAAATACTCCCTGTAGCCCTTTCAGATATCCAACGAGTGCTAAGGACAATAGAAATGCAGGCATGATGCGGAGAGAGCGCTTCCAGAGAAAGTGCTTGTAATTGATCGATGAGTCAAAACTGATTGGAATGAGAAACCCTGACAAGGCAATAAACGCAGGCACTGCTGGTACTGACCACTGGATAAACTCCGAAATTCGGTTTGTGTAGTGAATGAAGTAGTGCGTAAGGAGCACAACAGTTGCAAGCACGAGCCGCATCAGATCGAAGTTTGGATACCTAGTGACAGGTTCTCTCAATGGCTGATAAAGACATTGCTTTGCAAGCCATCGTGCAAAATTCGATCCGACCAATCGGATGTCCTGATGAAGAATCGAGATATTGCGCTCCGGATCCTGTAATGTCATCGGGCAAACGCCCTATCAATCGAAGAAGTCTGGTGCGCGGGAAAAGACTCGAACTTTCACGCCTTGTGAGCGCTACCACCTCAAGGTAGTGCGTCTACCAATTCCGCCACCCGCGCACTTTGGGACGGAGGCGATTATACCTTTGGACCGACCCACCACAGGACGCCCTAAGTCAGTTCTGCTTGCCCTCGATGGCCGCAAGGAGGACACCAGCGGCAACTTTCATTCGGGGATCGACCCTCTTCATGGAGTCCATCGTGAAGTCCATGGTCATCCAATACGCAAGCGGGTTCCAGTGCTGTCTGTAGTCGCCGACGCGCGAACCGTCCACGAAGACCATATCGTAGTTCTGGGGAATCAAATTTGATAGAAACCGCCTCAACAATCCAAGCAACATGCTGTCCTCGATCACTTTTCCGATTTCGCGGTCGTTCACGTCCATCATGATCCATTCATCTCGGAGCATCGAAGCCCATCCCTTGCGCTTGAACGCGCCGATTTTTTGGTGCGTGGCCGAATCGACGACGTCGTACGCGGCCGAAAAGTCGATGATCTGTCTGGCGCAGATGCTCATCGCCTCTTGCGTGCCCTGCTCGTCAAAAAAGATCCTGATGTCCTCTCTGAGTTTGAACCCCTTTTGATGGCTGAACAGTACAAGGCTTCCCCGAGAATCATAGATGCGAAAGTTTGATCCGACGAGTTTGAAAAACTGGCGCTTAAGGTCGAACTTCGTGTTGCCCCACACGTTGGATTCCATTTGCGAATCCTACCACCATCTTGAACGAGGCTCCTCTTTCCCTCAATCCCTGAGGGGATTGAGGGAAAGAGGAGCAGACCGGTGGTGCAGACCAGGAGGTCCGCACCACAAGGACTACGGATAGATGCCGCGCATCATTGTGGCGTCTGCCACGCGCTTGACGCCGATGATCATGGCGGCAGTGCGCATGTCGGTCTTGTGGGCGCGCATCGTCTGATCGACCGCGTGATAGGAGTGACGCATGATGCGCGAAAGCCGCTCGTTGACCTGTGACTCTTCCCAGAAAAAGTTCTGCAAGTCCTGAACCCATTCGAAGTAACTGGTGACGACCCCCCCCGCGTTGGCTAGGATGTCGGGGATCACCATGATGCCCTTGTCGCTAAAAATCTGGTCGGCGTCCGGAGTCGTCGGGCCGTTCGCGCCCTCGACGATCAGTTTCGCCTTGACCTTGTCGGCGTTGTCCTTGTGCAACTGTTGTGAAATGGCGGCAGGAATGAGGATGTCGCAGTCGAGTTCGAGCAGTTCCTCGTTGCTGACGCTGTCGCAGTCCTTGAAGTTGTGGATTCCGCCATCGATGCCGCTGTAGCGGGTGTAGAGTTCGCGGATGGGCAATCCGTTAGAGTTGTATATCCCCCCCCGTGCGTCGCTCACGCCGACGACGGTCGCGCCGAGATCGTGGACGATCTGAGCGGCCACGGACCCGACGTTTCCGAACCCCTGAACGACAACTCTTGAGCCTGTGAGGTCGATGTTTAGCAGTTTGCAAGCCTCTTCTGTCGCGGTAATAACGCCGCGACCGGTGGCCTCGACGCGCCCTTCAGAGCCCCCGAGTTCGATCGGCTTGCCCGTCACGACGCCAGGGACCGTATAGCCGGCGTGCATGGAAAAAGTGTCCATGATCCAAGACATGACCATGGGGTTCGTGCCGATGTCGGGCGCAGGAATGTCGCTTCTCTCGCCCAGAATGCCAGTGATTTCCGTGACGAAGCGCCGCGTCATCTTCTCGAGTTCGCGCCTGCTCATCCGCTTGACATCGACGCGCACCCCCCCCTTCGCTCCGCCGAAGGGGATGTTGACGACGGCGCACTTCCACGTCATCCACATCGCGAGCGCAGTGGTCTCATCGAGGTCGACGTGGTGGTGGTACCGGATCCCGCCCTTAGTCGGCCCGCGGCTGGCGTTGTGCTGCACTCGGAATCCTTCGAAGACCCGGACTTCTCCGTTGTCCATGACGACGGGAAAGTTGACGATGACCTGTCTCTTGGGCCGTGAGAGCGCTTCGTGGAGGCCGTCGTCTAGATCAAGGTGCTTGGCCGCGATCGATAGTTGGCGTCGGGCCATTTCAAGGACGTTTTCGGTTTGACTCATAGAGCGCTACTTCTCTTGGCGGCGCAACGGCCGTTGCACCGCTGCATAAAGCGGCATGGCCAGCACACCGTTGTACAGTGCCGAGAAGATTGTATCCCGAGCGTAAACCCCCACATGGGGAGGCGGGGCCGAGAAGGCGAACAAGACGTGGCAGAGAATGGTCGCCCCGGCGGCCACCAGAGCGGTATAAACCGGCCTGACCTCGAAATCCAGGTTCCCAATGTAGCCTGACAAGAACCCGGCGACGGTCCGCGTCACAGTCATGGCGGTCATGTCTGCCCCGACGATTGCGCCGTCGATAGCGCCTGCGACGAACCCGAAAAATGCGCCGGAGCGCGGGTCGTGGAGGGTGGAAAGGACGACGGCGAGAATCAAAAGAAAATCTGGTTCGACGAGCCCGATGCCCATCTTGTTCGAGAGCGAGTGGGAAAAAGCAGCCGCGATCCAGAACAACAGCACGACGACGACGGCCTTCTTGATCGCGCTCATCTGACGACAAACACCTCGCCAACTTCACCGATATCGACAGCGGGATGAACGAAAACCCTTCTCACACCAAACTGCGGGTCGTCTCGTGAGTCGATGATCGTCCCAATCGGAATTCCCGGAGGCACGAGCAGGGAAAACCCCGATGTGACGACCGACTGTCCGGTATGGACCACCTCGGACTCGAAAAGTTCGATCACCAGTCTCGTCGGAGTCTCGCCCCTGGCCAATCCCGGCACATCGGGCTCGCCGACGACCTTGACCGCGACGCGGAGAGCAGGCGACGTAATGAGTAGCACCTGACAGGAATCCGCGCTCACTGTCTCAACAATTCCAACAAGCCCCTTTGCGGACACGACCGGCATGTGCGGCCCTATTCCGCTGTCCCCCCCCCGATCGAGAGTGACCCTGTTCTGAAAGGGCATGAACGCGACGATTTTTGCGAACACTTTGTCGCGTTTTTCTGGAACTGGATAATTGACCTCTCCGCGCAGAGCCTCGTATCTGCCATTGAGCGCGTCGTAGTCTTCCTGGTACCTCTTGAAGTTTTCTTCGACCGCCAGTAGCCGCTCGTTTTCCATGCGCAGCGTCTTGGCGTCGCGGAGTCCTGTCAGGAGGTCGCCGATGAACCCCATCGAGGCGTTTGTCGCTCTTGTCGGCGGGCCGACCGCGACCTGAACCGCATTGCTGAAAAGGTCGGCTTTGCCCGATTCTCTGGAGGCGTTCTGGAACTGCCCGAGCACAAAACCGACGACGCACAGGCCCACCACAAAGATCCAGTCGGTCTTTCTTCCCTCGTTCAGCGTCTCGATGCCCTCTCTAAGACCTTCCGCATAGCGGGGTCTTCATGGATCATGTCAAGCATACGGCCCGTCCCGATGGCGACACAACTGAGCGGGTCAGGCGCGATATAGACGGGCATCATCGTCTCTTCGGCAATGAGCCGGTCGAGCCCTCTCAGGA
>CAYYZP010000392.1:0-3299 GCA_964476165.1 uncultured Fimbriimonadaceae bacterium | reverse complement strand
GTCGCGCGCAGCGACCGATACTTGATCGTAAGCGCTACCGGAGAGCCGCTGCCATCCCGTCACGGACTTCGATCCGTCAAAAAAGACTTCTTTCGTCTCACCTTTAAAAATCAAAGGCGCCCCTTGGACGCCCCCATCGTTCGAGCCGACCGCGAACGTGGCGGCAATCGGATAGGTACCTGGTGCGAACTGGACTATGAACTGGCTCGTCGAGCCGGCTGATCGAGCCTGGCGTACGGCGTCCATAGCCCCGTAAATCGACTGTTTTGCCGCTCCAAGCGCGCCCGAGTTCGCATCGTTGCCGCTCGGTGAGACGTAGACCGTAGTGACGGCCTGGCCGAAGCCGACCGACACGATTCCGAAAGCAAGAGCAGACAGGTAACTTCGTGACATCCTCATTGAGATCACACCGCAACTGACCTGATTCCATGCGCCCAATCAAAATTGAACTGTGATGGTTGCAGGCCGCAATCTCACCAGCCAGTAATGTTTTCACTCAAGTAGACTCGTTGAAATGGCGACGATCCACGACGCGGACGGCACTCGGATCGTCGCCGTCGTCCCGACCTATAACGAGAACGAAGACCTTGAGCGCGTCGTGGACTCTTTGCTCGCCCAAGGGATTGCCTGCCTGACGATCATCGTGGTCAACGCGGGGGGGGCGCTTCCACCTTCATTCAGCGACAAGGTCGTCGAAGTCAAGGTGGGGGCAGACTGCTTTTGGACATCGTGCGTGAATATTGGGCTTGATCGCGCGAAGGATTTTTCCCCGGACTTCGTTTACTTGACCAACTCAGACACATATGCGCTTCCAGGCACCTTATCGGCCCTGCTTGATTTCGCTGTTGGCCACAAAAAGTGCGTCGCCTGCTCGCCCGCGTACATCGAGTCGGGTGGAGATATTCGGCTTCTGTATTCGCACCAAGATCCTATGGGCGTGTTGCTTTATGGACGATTGGTCCGCCCTTGGTCGGGGCTGGACGATGCGCCACGGGAGCAGTTTCCGATCGTCTTGACAGGAGGGCAAGGCGTACTTTTCCCTGCGTCGGTCATTGAGGAGTTTCGGCTCGATGCAAAGGCGTTCCCACAATACGCGAGCGACCACGACCTGTGGCTGACGATGAGGTCGCGGGGGTGGGGGCTCTGGGTCGTTCCCCAGGGGGGGGTCGTCAACACGCGTACATTGAGCGCGAACCGCGCATCCGGTTTTGTCGCCAAGATGACGAAACTTTGGTGGCGGATGTCTTCCGAAATGGCGCCTGAGAGCCTGATTGTGGTGTGGAGACTGAGGCGAAAGCACCTCGCTTGGTCATTGGCGGTCGTTTCCACGCTAGTCAGTTTCTTGCTGAGGTGGACTGTCGGTCTGCCGAAGATTCTGAAGCGCACTTGATGTCTTTGCTTCGCCACACGAGCGCGCGAAGGAAGAAAAGTGGGTTGCCGACGACGTATCGTACGAACATTCTTTTTGGCTCGATCGTAAGGCGGTAAAGCCATTCCAAGCCCAATTTTCGCATCGCAAGCGGCGCGCGGGGTTTTTGTCCAGAGAAAAAGTCGAACATTCCGCCACAAGTCACGGCGATTCTTACGTTGAGCGAATCAAGGTGCTTGGCCATGAAAAACTCCTGCTTGGGTTGACCGAGTGCACACATGAGGATGTCTGCGTTCGACTCTCGAATTGATTGGATAGCAATGTTGGGTTCGACGAAACCGTTGAGACGACCTGCACAAACGACTTTTGGATGGTCGCGAGCGATGTTTTCTACTGCTAGTGCGTTGCTCTCTTCTGTCGCGCCGTAGAAAAAGACTCTTAACGGTCGGTGTGCCTCGCGGAAGAGCCTTGGCATGAGGTCGGTGCCCGCATAACTATATTTCGTCTGGACGCCGCGCATCTTGGCGGCGATCGATACCCCCACCCCATCGTTGAAGTTGATTGTCTCGCCCATTAAAATCATCTTGAATGCGCGCTCCTTGCTTGCCAAGTTGAGAGTATGAGGATTGGCAAGTTCCAAAATAACAGGCGCATGAGAAGCATCCAGAGTCGCGTTCCACCACGTCTTGAACTCGTTGTAGGACGGGTTCCAGAATGGGACTCCGAGGACGCAGTAGTCGCGCCGGGGGCCCGGATCAGTAGGCGCCATCGGCCTTGATCACCGCGATAGGGGTCAGCAACAGAATCTTGAGATCGACCATCACGCCCATCTCTTCAAGGTACCTGTGGTCGAGTTCCATCCATTGATCGAACGAAAGGTTGCTCCTGCCCATGACTTGCCAATAACAGGTCATTCCGGGGCGGATGCTCAGTCGTTGCATGGCATAGTCGTCGTACTTCTCGACCTCGTTCGGCAATGGCGGGCGCGGCCCGACAAGGCTCATGTCGCCTTTGAGCACGTTGAAGAGTTGTGGAAGTTCGTCCATGCTCGTTCGCCGTAAAAAACGCCCAAACCTCGTGATGCGTGGATCGTTATGCATCTTGAAGATCGGGCCGTCTTTTTCGTTCTCGGGAAGAACTTCTCGCAAGCGCCCGGGGGCGTCAAGGAACATCGAGCGGAACTTGTAAAAGTCGAACACCTTTCCGCAGAGCCCGACGCGCTTCGACTTATAAAGCACCGGCCCTTTGCTCGTGGCCACCACGAATAGCGCCGCAAACAGCATAAGAGGGGAGGTCAGAACCATCAGGAAGAGCGAACCAAAAATATCGAGGAGGCGCTTTCGCTTCCGGTAGGTGATGACTTTGGCCCGTACTGCTGTATTCACCCGTGCCTCCAGGGGGCTTCGCCCTAAAATCTTGTTCGTCGTTGCCATTGGGGATCGACCGGCCATGCCGACTTTCGCTTAGGGACAGTTTGACACAGCGGCGGGCGGCTACAAAGAAACGGTACAAGTTTCAGGCCAAACGTTGGAGGCTGGGGCTATTCGACGGTGACCGACTTGGCGAGGTTTCGCGGCTGGTCAATCTCACAGCCTCGCTCTTTTGCCATGTAGTAGGCGAACAGTTGCATGGGAATGATCGTGAGGAGGGCGTCCAAGTAACTCACGTCCGTGGGCGGGACGGTGACGAGCGTGTCGGCGATTTGTTTAAGCGTTTCGTCATTCGCGGTGGTGATGACGAGCGCGTGGCCGCCTCTGGCCTGAACCTCTTTGATGTTGTTCGCGAGTTTTTCGCGGACCTCCGAATCCGTTCCACCGAACACGGCGGGAACACCAGGCTCGACGAGCGCGAGCGGGCCGTGCTTGATCTCGCCAGCCGGACACTCCTGGGTCGGAAGATAAGCGATCTCCTTGAGTTTGAGCGCGCCTTC
>CAYYZP010000391.1:0-4186 GCA_964476165.1 uncultured Fimbriimonadaceae bacterium | reverse complement strand
CGGCGTTCGACCTTTCCCGGTGCCGGGCGATGCGGCGAACCGCAAGATCACGGTACGCTCCGACTTAGCAATGGTCGATCGGCGCACGGGAATCGGCTATGACGTGCACCGGTTTTCGACCGATCCTCAACGGCCCCTCGTGCTCGGTGGCGTTCGATTTGAGAACGACGGGCCAGGGCTCGAAGGGCACTCCGACGCCGACGCCCTTCTGCACTCGGTCGTCGATGCCCTGCTCGGCGCTGTCGGAAAAGGCGACATAGGTGATAGGTATCCGAACACCGATCCAAGGTGGAAAGACGCCGATTCAATGCGATTTCTGGAAGAATGTGCAAAAGAACTCGCCGCCGAGGGCTGGAGTGTCGTAAATATAGATGTAAGCGTGTTGGCCGAGCGACCCAAGATCGGACCGGCGAAAGACATGATCCGCGAAAAAGTCGCGCGTGCTGTCGGTATCGAGCCTGCGCGCGTCTGCATCAAGGCTACGACCAACGAGGGGCTCGGCGCAATTGGCAGAGGAGAGGGGATCGCCTCCTACGCCATTGCGACGTTAGAAAGGACAATGTGAGGAAGTCTCATGGATCTTTTGATTAGAAACGCTGAAGGAAACCTCTCCGCCCAAGAAAAGGACTATGCGGCCAAGAAGCTCGGAAAACTCGACCGCTATTTCAACGCCGCCCAAAAAGTCGAACTCGTCCACAAGGAACAAAAACTGAACCACAAGATCGAGGTCACCGTCTTTGCGGACGGTCTGACCTTGCGCGGCGAGGAGACTGACGCTTCTGTCAACGCGGCCATCGACAAAGTCGCCGACAAACTTGAGAACAGACTTCGAAGGCTAAAGGGGCGGATCGCTAAATCGCACAAGAGAAAGGGAAACAATCTGCCCAATGGAATCGCCGATGGAGAATCGGAGACCGATGACGAACCAAGGCTCAAGGAGCACAAGCGGTTTCTCCTCAAGCCGATGGGCATCGAAGAAGCCGGCCTGCAAATGGAAATGCTCGACCACCCGTTCTTCGTATTTAGCAACGCCGAGACGAACCAGACGGAAGTGCTCTACAAACGCAGCGACGGCCACTACGGCCTCCTCTCCCCCGACGCATGAGTTTTATGGTGCGGGCGTCCCGCCTGCCCTACGGAATCCCCTTTTCTATCCTTCAATCCCCTCAGGGATTGAGGGTTCTAGTCCCCCTCCGCGATCGTCATCCTGAGCCCCGTCGAAGGAGCCGTTCGCTGCGGGGGGGGAATTACGAAACTGCGGACGGCTCGCGCTCGCCGCAGAACGCCAGCAGCCCGACCCAAGATGCCCCCACCGCCTTGAGAGCCTCCGCGCACGCGATTCCCGTTCCGCCCGTCGTCGTCACGTCGTCCAGTAGCAGCACGTGCAATCCTTTAACAGAAGGCGATGCCCGAAACGCGCCTTTCAAATTGCTTAATCGCTCCGACCGGCTCAGGCCAACTTGCGGCCGAGTACCACGAATCCGAGCAAGCAACTGCCGATCTTCATTGCTCACCGTAAACGCCTCTCCCAACAGATCGGACTGGTTGAAACCGCGCCCATTGCGCCGAGACCAGTGGATCGGCACTGGCACGACCTTGTCGAACGAGGGCAGGGGCAACCGGTCCAGCGCTTCCTTCATCAGAAGAGACATGGATCGCGCAAGTGCTGTCGCCCGCTGATATTTGAGGTCCGTGACCGCCTGCGCCGCGCGACCATCGAACACGTACAACGCCGCCGACACGTCCAGAGAACTCCCTGAAATGTGCGTCGTTACCGGGTCAACGAACGAAACGAACTCAGAAAAGCACTCTTCGCACAAAGGCGCGCGACCAATGCGGAGACATAGTTCGCAGCGCTGCGGATACACCCAGTCGAGTATCGAACTCAAACGCACAGAAAATTCTGGCTTAAAACTAAGCGACGGCCCCGCAGAAAACTGCGAGACCGTCGTGCCGCCCTGAGACGAAATAGAGGACTTCTATGCTTCGCCGTGCGTGTGACCAAAGAACGGCTCGAAGGGGATCAGACCCAATCGAGTCGCTGCCCGGAGGGCTTGCACCCTGTTGTTCACCTGAAGCTTGTCGTAGATGTTCGCTAAATGGAAATCTACTGTCCGCTTTGAGACAACTAGTCGGTCAGCAGCTTCCTTGCTGCTGTGGCCCTGAGCGATAAGGCTCAAGACCTTGACTTCCGTTGGCGTTAGTCGCACACCGCGAGACGATTCACTTGTTCTTCCTGTTCCTGGCATTGCCATATAACCCATCCCTCGCTCTCAAGACTCCTTTGCCGCCTACACTCTTGTTTCCATAGCCGAGCCAGGAAATGAGACGAAATCTGGACTTTTTTGAACCTGAAAGTCGATTGCGAAGTTTTCGAGCCTAAATGAGCCTGGCTCCATCGCAACTCTTACAGGCTAATAGCCGTGGCGAGGCGCTCGGCACCGCCTGCCTATACTCCCGATCGGTTTGTTCCATGAACCTGAGCACCATGTCGCTCTCGACCAAAGCGACGCACGACCCCCCGAACCCCGCCCCGGTCATCCTGGCCCCGATGCATCCTAACGAAGACCACGCGGCCTCGGCCATCGCGTCGAGTTCCGGACAACTCACCTCGTAGTCGTCTCGCAGGCTTGTATGGCTCTCACTCATTAAGCGTCCCATTTCTCGTCGGTCGTCAAGTTCTAGTGCCTTGGCGAATTCTAAGCATCGGGTGTTTTCGGTGACGACGTGCCTGGCTCTTTTCAATGAGTTTCCAGCGAGCCTGGCCAGCGATTTTTCAGTCGCGTCCCGAAGGATTGCAATTCCGAGTTCAGCGCAGGCTGCGTCACACTCCCGCTTTCGCTCGTTATATCCGGTAGTTGTCAATGTCCGATCCTTCCCCGTTTGGCAGACAACGATTGACAAAGCCTTGGGCAACGCGAAATACTTGATTTCTTGAGCCTGCACGTCGATTTGCATCGCACAGTCCTCCCTCCCTAGGGCACTCGCCAATTGATCCATGAGCCCACAATTGACGCCTATGTGCTGGTGTTCGCAAAGCTGTCCGATTGTGGCCAGTTCCAATGGGCTCAATCCTAAATCGTCCAATCGGTTCCAGACTGTCAAGAACGCGAGTTCGAGAGCCGCACTGCTACTGAGTCCGGCGTTAGACGGAAGATCGCTTACAATCACCGCGTTGACGTTTGAGGGTGACGCGCCGTGCTGTCGCAGCGACCATCCGATGCCAGCAGGAAACTTTGTCCAACCAAACATCTCTGACTGTTCTTCGACAGAGAATCGAGCCTGAGTCTTACACTCAGAAGAAACAACCTTAGACTCGCCCAAGTGCCGAGAAGCAGCGACAACGATATATCGGTCGATCGACACGGGCATCACGAAACCGTCGTTGTAGTCTGTGTGCTCGCCAATGAGGTTGACCCGTCCGGGTGCCACCGCGACGACCTCGGGTGTTCCACCGAACTCAGCCTGGAAGTCGGTGCGGGCCTGGTCGACTAGGGAGTGCAGACGGTCCATGGGCACACTTGGCGCAGTTGTTCTAACCTAAAAGAATCTGGCACGGATACCAGGGTCGCTCACCCCGGTAAATGGTACAAGGCTAGCAGGCGCAGGAAGGTCCAACGCCGCCCGGACCCTCCGCGCCTAACTTCGTTAAACCACCTCGCTGGTAACCTGGCCGCCATGCCCGACGACACTGTCGCCAAGATGCACGAGTGGCTGGCCGCCAACGAGGCAGCGCTTCTAGAGGACTACCGTACGCTGCTCCAGTTTCCTAGCATCGAAGGCGACTCGATCCCCAATGCGCCCTTCGGGCAGGCCAACCGCGACGCCCTCGAATTCATGCTCCAACTCTCCGCCAAGCACGGAATGGCGACCAAGGACATCGAAGGCTACTGTGGGTACGCGGAGTTCGGTGGGGGCGAAAAAATGGTCATGACTCTCGGACACCTCGACGTCGTCCCGGTCGGACCAGGTTGGAAGCACGAGCCGTTCGGCGCAGAGATCGACGACGGCTATGTGTACTGTCGCGGCGCTATCGACGACAAGGGCCCGACAATGGCGGCCTTCTACGCCGCGCTCGCAATAAAAAACTGCGTGCCCGATTTCCCCGTCCGGCTGCGCTCGGTGTTCGGTTGCAACGAGGAGTCGGGATTCAAGTGCGTCGAGCGATATATGCAAACCGAGGAAG
>CAYYZP010000390.1:0-2504 GCA_964476165.1 uncultured Fimbriimonadaceae bacterium | reverse complement strand
AGTTCATTGACGACTTTAAGGACGTCGGTATCGTGGACGACTCCACCTCCGACATCGAGGAAGTTCTCGATCGTTTTCTTCGAGTCAGAGAGTTCGACCGTGATGCCTGGGCCGACGACTTCGGTGAGCGCGGCGAGGAGTTTCGTCGATTGCAGGTTTTCGTTCAGTTCTTTTGTGCCTTTCCCCCCCTCTGCGAGCGAGTTTTCCAATTGCGTGTTCTGGGTTCTCAGTTTGTTGATCTGCTCGTGGAGGCCGATGAGTTCGGCTTGAGCGCCGAGTTTTCCGGAGACGAGCCTTTCACGAATGTCTTCTGGGAGGCTCTCGATCCTTCCGGTCTGTGTTCTGTCGGTGATCCATGCCGCTGAGGCCATGAAGCCGATGAGCATTGCGATCAGGCTCACGGGCCAAATCCATCCTTGAATTTTCGTTCGTTTAAACGGGTGCATGTCGGTCAGGGTTCGTATACAGGCTTGTCGGGCGAGTACAGAGTGAGTTTACTGACTTTTGTAAGTAATGTTGGGTCGTCTTTCAAAATTTTTGCAAGCGCCCTGATCTTGGCCTCGGAGTCGTCGAAGGAGCCCAGTTCGACCTTGGCCCCGGCTCCTGGGTGGAGGGTCACAAAGCCGTTTTTGCTGACTCCGATGCGCCAATTGTAGGGGGGGAGTTCCGTGATGACTTTTTCGCAGATTTTTGCCGCTTCCCTTGTACGCCAACCTCCGACGATGGTCAAGTTGCGGGCATCAAGTTCTGCCGGTGGGACGAGAACGGGCAGATTTTTGGTGGCGATGGGTGAACTGAAGAGTTGGCCTTTCGAGGAGAGCATGAGTCCATTTGGCTCATCGATTATGGCGACGGGGACCTTGTAGCGGACCGTGAGGACTCCACGGCCGAAGAGGTTGGCGCGATAATCGACTGCCTCGACCGCGCTCTTTTCCAGAATGAGCGACCTGATTTGGTTGCTGTTCGCGCGGAGCCGCGGTGTACCGTTGACGGATTGGACCGCCTGCCTGATGCGCGATTGGTCGAACTGTGGCGCCCCCACCACGCGCAGGAGTGTGAGGCTAGTTACCGGGCTAAGGGCGAGTCCGACGATTGCATGGACGACGAAAATCGCCCAAAGCCACAGCGTGTAGTTCGTCGGTGGAACCCAGCGCTTGTTCGACTTTTTACGCTTCCGCTTTCTTGAGGCCATCGAGCACCATCCATTTGACCAGGTCGTTGAACGACCAACCGTGCGCGAGGGCGCTTCTTGGGACGAGGCTGGTCGCGGTCATGCCCGGCAGTGTGTTGATCTCTAGTATAACGATGCGGTCTTTTGCGACGATCATGTCTGTGCGAGTGACGCCCTTACAGCCTAGGGCGTTGTGGGCCTTGAGCGCGAGTTCTTGGACCTGCTGTGTTTGTTTTTTGGTGATGCGCGCGGGGCAGATTTCGTCGGTGGCTCCGGCGGTGTACTTGCTCTCGAAGTCGTATCGCCCGCTGGCGGGGACGATTTCGACGACTGGTAGGACTGTGTCCCCCACCACAGGGACGGAGACCTCGACGCCTTTCACCCATTCTTCGACTAGAATTTGATCGTCGTAGGCGAAGGCGGTTTCGATGGCCCTTTCGAGTTGGTCTTCCTTTTCGACGAATGAGAGTCCGACGGTGGAGCCTTGCGCGTTGGGCTTGACGATCAGGGGGGGGGCAGGAAGTTGTTCTTTGTCTTGGCCTTTTTTGATTAGAGTGCCGATGGGAACGGGCAAGCCGTTGCTTGCAAGCACGGTCTTAGTCATCTGCTTGTCCATCGCGATTGCGCTGCTTTGGACGCCGCTGCCTGTGTAGGGGATGTGGATGAGTTCAAAAAACCCTTGGATCGCGCCGTCCTCGGCGTGGGTGCCGTGGACGCAGAGAAAGGCGAGGTCTGGGCGGCACTTGCCTGTGAAGACGGAGACGTCGGCCTTGCTAAGGAGGAGTTCGGTGACGTCGATGATCATGGCGTCGTAGCCGAGTTCTTGGAGAGCCTTGTAGACCGCGCGGCCGCTGACGAGGCTGACCTCGCGTTCTGCGGAATCGCCGCCGTAGACGACTGCGACCTTCTTCCCCCCCCTGTCCATCTCTTTGATGAAGGCTGGTGCGAAGGCGTCGATGTTCCCTGCGCCCATTCCCACTACGACGACGCCTTTCTTGACGAATTTTCTCACGGTGCGCGGGAGGAGGTGGCGGCTGGGCACGTACGTGACCGGTTTGGTCATTTTTTCGGCAATACGCAGACTGCTGACTCCGGGGATCGGGTCTTCTCTTGCTGGGTAGATGTCGGTGAGAAAGACGTGGTCGGCTTGGTCGAGTGCCTGGGCGAACTCGTCGATGAGGTCCTTTGTGCGGGAGTAGAGGTGGGGCTGGTAGACGATCACGAGGCGACGGTCTGCGTACATTTCGCGGAGCGCTTGGATGCTGGCGCGAATTTCGGTCGGGTGGTGGGCGTAGTCGTCGATGACGTCGATTGGTCCCCTGTGGAGGAGCTG
>CAYYZP010000389.1:0-2137 GCA_964476165.1 uncultured Fimbriimonadaceae bacterium | reverse complement strand
CGATCGCGCGCTCACCGAGCCCTTCAATATCGATCGTGTTCGTTGGCTCCTTCTTTTCCTCAGACGGCTTTTCTTCTTTAGGCTTCGCCGGGTCTTCCTTTGCCTTCGCCGGATCTTCCTTTGCCTTGACCGGCTCCTCGTCGTCCGCTTTCTCCATCGGGTTTCGCATGTCCGCCTTGAGCGGGAGCACGTAAACTCGTTGAACGTTTGATTGATGAATGTCGATCTCGAACGCGGAAGGCGCAAATGCAAACGTGCGAGCCGACACGATGTAGAGATATTTTCCGTTCAGGTCGAACGCGACCGATGTGTCGTCGTAGTAAGCGTCCGTTACTTGGTGGCTCTCGCCTTTATCAACGTCATAGAGGTAGACCGCGCCGAACAAGTTCGGCTGAGTCTTGATGTAGGCGATCCATTTGCTGTCCGCTGACCAGTCGGTCGTTGTCTGACCTTGCGGATCTTTGAAAACTAACTTCGATTCTCCCGAAGCGAGGTCGTTGATCCAGTGTTCGTATTCGCCGGTGTGGACAAGAAGTTTTTTGCTGTCCGGAGAATAGTCGATGGCTGCGACCACTTGACCCTCGAGAGTGTTAATGCGTTTCCAGTCCCCCCCCATCTGCGGCATCGTGTAAAGCCGCGCTTCGCCGTCCTTGTCACTAATGAATGCGATCTCTTGGCCGTCTGGGGACCAGGTCGGCATCTCTTCACGCGAGGCAGGCGTGTTAGACAGGTTTCGTGTTTCGCCGTTCTCGGCTGGAACTGTGAACACGTCGCCGCGAGCGGCGATGGCTAGCCTCTTTCCGCTTGGAGAAATCGATCCATAGTTGATGAACTGTGAGACGTTGCGGTAGTAGGGCCGCCGCTGGAGTTGGTCGCTGACGACGCTCGCGTGGATTTCTTTGATCGTCCCGCTTGTCAAGTCATAATAGTAAAGTCGCCCGCCGCGCTCGTACACGACGACGTGGCTGTCGGTGCTGGGCCAGCGGATGTCGGCGTCATCGAACTTGGTGATCTGTGACTTCTTCTTGGCCTTCGGGTCGTACTTGTAGAGGTTGAGCGTTCCTTGGTTCAGGTCGCTGATGTAATAGACGTCTTCGCCGATCCACATTGGGAAGTAGTTCTGCTCGCGTCCGCTTGGCATCTCGGAGTATTTCTTCGTCGAAAAGTTGAAGAAACTGACCTTGCCTTGAGTCCCCCCCCTGTAGCGACGCCAATTGAACTGGTGCGACGAGACCCGGTTGTAGACGAGCGTGCCGCCATCCGGCGAGAACGAGACGTCGTAGGCTTCGTGGACATCCGTTCGCTCGGGCATCCCGCCCATTGGACTGATCTTCCAGAGCATTCCCGGCGCAGGCCGGACTTGTTCGCGCCCAGACACAAAACCAATTTTTCCGTCGGGAGTCCACTCGCCAACTAGGTCGCTACCGGAGTTGAAGGTGAGTCTCCTGGGTTCCCCCCCCTGGCTGGAAACGACATACACGTCTGTGTCGCCGTCGTACTGGCCGGAAAACGCGATCCATTTGCCGTCAGGCGAAAACTTCGCGCGAAATTCCAGCCCTGGATGGCTCGTCAGCCTCTTGGCTACCCCCCCCTCCAGTCCGACCGTCCAAAGATCGGAGGCGTAAGTGAAGACCACCTGGTCTCCGAAAACGTCGGGAAAGCGCATCAGGCGCACATCCATAGATGGGTTCTGCCCAAGGCAAAGGGCAATAAGGGTTGTCAGCATTATTTCTCGCTCGCCACTCAGGTTCGAGTGTTCCGATTAGACTACCGGAGCCGAGCGACGCAGGTTTCCCTTAATGCCCTTAAGTCTTTTTGATCCGCACGGAAAGTTCTGCCGTGGTTCCTCTCACGCGGGCAAGCAACTTGCAGTCGCCCTCAATGAACCCATGGAGGACGCCTGCCTGGTCTATCCATGCCGCTCCCGTCGCCGCCCAAAGGACTTCCGTGGTCGGTACGACTGACCCAGAGGCATCGATGACTCGGAAACTCACCGTCTGCCCGATGAGAATCTCGGCAGGGCCTGCAATGACCGGGGCGACCTCGGGAGACTCGTTCGTAGGGGCTTCGAAGAGGTCATAGACCAATAGCGCGCTTGCAATCTGCCTCTCGACACCGCCGCTCGGCCTATTGACCG
>CAYYZP010000388.1:0-5018 GCA_964476165.1 uncultured Fimbriimonadaceae bacterium | reverse complement strand
GTTCTACAACGAGCGGCGGCCACACTCGTCTCTTGGCTACCGCACCCCTGCGGAAGCAATGTCGCATAATGTGAAGGAGGACTACTCCTAACTTGTCTTCACGAATGGGGGCAGACCACGACCCTCCATAGTCACTCCAGCACGGTCCCATTGACCTCGAGTTTGAACACGTAGCCCAGCATGGAGGCGGCGCGGCGGCACATGACCATGCGGCTGAGAAAGATCTCGAAGTACTCCATGACCGATGCAAACGACGTGTCGATCTCCAGCGTGAGAACGATCGTTTTCTTGTCGGCGTCCATCTCGACGCGGCTCCTTTGCACGGCGTAGTTGACGCGGTCGTGGATGTCGAAAGTCTCCAGCACCGGATTTTGCACGCGCGAAAAATGCACGTCGCTCTTGTCGGCGATGATGAGCGCGGCGGACATATAACTCACCGGCGTCCCTGCGAGTTCTTCGTGGTTTCCGATCGCGCCGAGGATCGGCGCGATCTCTTCCGGCGGCATGCCCATCTCATTTAGGATGCTGTACGCGATGTTCGCGCCCGATATCGGGTGGTCGATGCGGTTGATGACGTTGCCGATGTCGTGCAGATAGCCCGCGATCATCCCGAGTTCGATCTCTCGTTGGGGCATCGAAAGTTTTTCCATCACATAGCGCGTGATGCTGCTGACGATCCCGACGTGGCGGTGGCCGTGCTCGGTGTAGCCCATCGCAAGGAGCACGTCGTTCGCTCCGTTGATGAGCGCGTGGACCTTGTGGTTCGCCTTGACGTCTTTGATGAGGATCGGCTTGGTCGGCATCGGTTGCTTGACAGTATAGGTCAAGGCTGGACGTACGGGCTGACCTTGCCTTCGTCGATTTTGTTCAACCAATAGGTGAGCCCGCGGTCGCCTTCGTATGCCTGGATGCGCGGGATCGCGAGGTTGTCCCTTTTTGGATCGCTCGGTGAAGGTGCAGGGTTTGCTCCGACCAAAAGGGCGGCGTCGTGCTTGTACTCCTTCCCGTCGAGAACGAACGAGAACAGGAGAGTCTTGTTCTTCGGCATCTTCCCGAATGGGAGGCTGAGCAGACCAGGGCGTTCGACGCCGAGCGATTGGAGCCAATCGATCGCGCCTGCAAGTTCCGCTTTGACTTCCTCGTCACTCATGCGGTCGAGCCTTGCGTGGTGCAGCGTGTGGGACGCGACGTCGCAGCCCCATTCGAGGAGTTGCTTCACTTTTTGCGGGCCGTCCTTGCGGAACGGCCCGTTTTGCAGGACGAAGAATGAGCCGAGAACAGGGAAGTCTGGGTGCTGTTTTGCAAACTCGCTCCATATCCCAATGGCACAATTGGGGTCGATCTCGCCGTTCTCTAAATATCGGAACTGCGACGGGTCGGAATCGTCGAACGTGATCACGACCGGAGACGCGCCTGGAGGAAGTTCGAACTTGTTTGCGACGTATTGCGAAAGCGTCACCGGGCGAAAGCCTTCTTTGTAGAGCGTTTCAAGGTCTTTGCGAAAATCTTTGGGCGTTCGGTCGTATGGACCGGGCTTCTCGATGATGCGGTGGTACATCAGCACGAACACGGAGCCGTCGGTGTTAGCAGGGCGGCTTGTGACACGCACCGGTGGCGCCTTCGGTTGGGGCGTATCATCGGTAGGATTCTCGACCGTTGTCTTGGTGCTGCACGCAAGTAACATGGCAAAGCAGACGAAAGTTGCAAAGCAAGAGGCAGACCGCATACGACATGACAGTCTACGCTGATTCAGATCTGAATGCCTGCATGCTGCTATAGCAAGTCGATTTCTAAGGCGACGACGGCAAGTCTTTTGCCTTGATCAAACGGCGGGATTCGTCGCCGACGCGAATCAGCAATGGGACACCGTGCGCCCCTAACCGTGAGACGAACACCTTATCAAGCTGCAACTGACTGAGGGCAATGGATGTCGGCTCGACATTCCCCAACATTCGTGATCTCGCTCGATTGATTGTTCCAGTCGTCCGAGATTCGTCGCTCAGCACGACGATAAGCGCGGCATTGCGTTCGCCGGCGTTTCGAGCGTCCAAGTAGAGAAGAGCAGCCGAGCGGCCGTATTCACTAGTGTCTGACGTAAATCGAACGCACGTGTTTGGCCCGAGATTGGCGTCTCGGATCTTCTTGAGGTGCTCGCGGCATGCCCCGCAGCCTAGATCAACGATAACCAAGTAACGATTGTCCGATGGAGCGACAGTCTGCGTCTCACCAAACTCTCGTTCATTCGGGAGCAGTTCCGAAAGATCTACGGAGTCCAGATAGGCTTGGTCGACTAAACGCGGCCGCTGTGATCGATCAAGAATGATAAGGATCAGGAATGCGGCTGTGAGCGACACGAAAAGGCTGGAAGCCAACTGTCCGCCGCCCCCAGGTCGTTTTCCCTTCGGCTCAATACACAGCAGCGATCCTAGGACGACAAGGACGCAGGCCATCGAAGCGCTGCACCAGGGGCAGAAGTCGCCGTAGGAAAGAATCCCGTAGAGATTTAGGCCAAGGCTGACGAGGGTGCCAACCACGGCGAACGCAAGTGCGAAATTGTATACGCTCCTGCTATGGCGAAAAACGAACACGGCACCGAGAGCCGTAAGTGTCAAGTACATGCCTGCACCGAACCAGGCCAGCGGCACTCCAAGAGGTGCTGCAATCGGACTTATAGAGTATTCCTGGCAGACCTGGGTCAAACAAGGCATTCCACCCTCCGCCATTTCTGCATAAATCAGGCGGACGCAGATGAGGAAGCCCGTAAGTGCTCCAGTCAACGCGATAAGTCGTGCTTGGAACAGCGATAGGATTTTAGCCCCATCTCTTTTTGTTCATTCATTGAGCTCGCTTTCCTCCAAAACCCTCGCTATACTATAGGAGTGCACTGAAAAACGCACAAGAGAGGAAACGGTATGAACCGAGGAAAAACTTTGATCGTCTCGCTTATTGTAGCACTGGTCGTCGCGTTCGCCACGGTGCCGATTGTCGCTTCGGCAAACGCTCGCGGAGGTACGTCGATAAAAAGTGGAGCTTCCATTGGGCCAAAGGCTGGTGGTGGGGGCATGACACCTGACGCCGGTTGTGAGGAACCGTAATGACGGCCAGACGCTTGTGTGCTGGCGTATGTTTCATGTTGGCCGCTGCAATGGTGTTCGCGATATGTTGGACGAATACGAAGGGCGCATGGGTGACCCTAAGTTTCTCTTGTGCAAGTGGCACAAATCCTGATCCTATGGGCCCAAACCCTGTGTGGTTTAGTATTAACTACGACATCACCGGATACTATAGTGCGTGCTCAGGGTCCAACTGGTATCACTGCAATAGGTGCAACAACAGGAGCAAATCATATAATAAACGAACCGTAATGTGGGGAGGCTCCGGCTGTACAGCACCACTGCTAGACGACAGCGGATGGGTTCCGCAGTCTGCGACAGAAAGCTACCTTACTGCATGTTAAGGCTTGTTAGCCTTTGCTCGTCGGCAGTTTTTGCGCTATTGATCGCACCCATCGGTGTGGCTCAAGGCAACAGAATTATTGATCGTGACGGCGAATTCGCTCACGGCTCTATCAAGTTCGTGCGGACCGAGGAGATTGAAGGGAAGTCCCTGGTTTGGCATGAAGAACTCATGTATTCAAGCGAAGGCCGCATTAAATACATTGCAAAGGAGGACTCTGGATTCGGGCTGGGCCCAAACTTACGATCTACCACAACAGTCATTCATCCACAATGGGGTTATGTCGAAGAAGAAGGGAATGATTCTCAGTGGACCGTAGATTTTAGAGACAAGTCTGAAGTTGTCATAAACTCAAACGAGATGTTCTTCATCGCGCCCGGGCCGAATTTTCCGTTGGGCGCGGGCTTTTCAAACCTCGATGATGCAACATGGACTGCTTCACTGAACGGGGGTGTGTGGAAAGGATCTCTTGGAGACGGGACAATCATTGAGGTCGTTTATGATGACCAGCTGCTTCGAGTGCCTCGTTCAGCAACACGCTTTTGGAACGGGAATGTAGTCAACAAGTGGTCCTATGACGGTCAAATCGAGGCTTCAAAGGATCTGTATGTGCCGAAACGGTGCCGTTATGTCGGTGGTGCGTACAAGCGAACATTTGAAGTGCAGGCAATCGACCTTTCTATCGAACCATCAGTCGAGGAAACTCAGACTCAGTGGTTCCGCAAAGGCGTCACGATCATCGATCATAGAGTCGATCCGACAGTTGGCTGGACGTTCGAGGAGTTGAAGACTGCAATTGGTGACGGCAAGATGGACCCTCTTGTACTTCTCGAGCTTTCACGGCAGCGCGCGGCGCAGTTTAGAAAGAACGATGAGGACAAAAATAGGTCGCAACAGAGACAGGATCAAGCGGCGCGTTCGCAACTTTATTGGTTCCTTGGAGTATTCATCGGTGTCTTCGCTATCGTTTACTCTGTATTTCGGTTTGTGACTAAGCGACGTGGTGGTTCTTAGTGCGCTAAGAACGAGGCAATTACTTAGTCGCATTGGATTGGTCCGCATTTTACGCTGAATGGGGTCTGAATGCCGAAGGTGCCATGGGTAGCTTTGTCGTGCCGGCGCAGTCTTTCTCGTTCGTCTCGTTCGACGGAGATACCCGTGCGCTCTAGGCAAGGTCTCGCTCAGCCGCACGGGTATCCCGCACGATGCATCGGGCTACCCCATGGCACACACGTCCGGTCATGGCAGGCGCGGCTCGTGGGGACTCCTTCGACGGACTCAGGACAGGGCTCGCCTTCCCGGGTGGGACGACCGTATGGGTGACGGGTACGATCTTGAGTCTATGCTGGATCGGGCGCTGATTAGGAAAGACCCTGAATTGGTCAGAAAAGGGGCAATACGGAAGGGGGTCGGCGCGCCAGTCGACGAGTTCCTCCGAACTGACGAACAATGGCGTGGGGTCAAGCACTTACTCGACACAAAGAACGCCGAGATGAACCGCGTCAGCAAGACCATCGGCGCACTGATCGGCCAAGGCAAGCACGACGAAGCGGAAGCCGCCA
>CAYYZP010000387.1:0-3801 GCA_964476165.1 uncultured Fimbriimonadaceae bacterium | reverse complement strand
CACAGTACAAAAAACCATGATCCGCGTCGTGTTCGTGTGCATCGAGAACTCCAACCGGTCCCAGATGGCCGAAGCGTTTGCAAGACAAATAGGTGGGGGAGAAACAGAGGCTCACAGCGCTGGCTCTCGACCCTCTGGCGTCATTAATCCCAAAGCGATCCGAGCTATGAAGGAAAGGGGCATCGACATCGCCACGAACAAGAGCAAATCCTTGGGCGATCTCCCACAGATCGAGTGGGACTGGGTGGTCACAATGGGCTGTGGGGACGCCTGCCCCCACCTGAGGGCGAAAAACCGCGCAGATTGGGACCTGCCCGCTCCAAAAAACATGGACAGAGACGAGTTCAACGAAGTGAGGGACGAGATCGGGCGACGAGTACACGCGCTCTTAGTCGATCTCGAGTGAGCCGAACCGTTTTTCAGTCTCAGAAGTCTTCTCGGTCAGCACACGATATGCCCAATGGATCTTTTTCTGAATGTCGTGTGCTTGTTTTTGCTCTGGAGAATTCTCGACGAATTTTGAGGGGTCAGCCCGCTTGCTTAACCGCTCGAACGCCTTGCGAACTTCAACAAATGGCGCGTCCTTGGCAACGCCGAGGATGTGCCGAGCGGCTTCTTCGCGAGTCGATCCCGACGGAATGTAGATGACCGTCTTCTCCTGATCTTCTTCCGACTGTTCCTTGGGTGGGGGCAGGGTCTCCTCGAGTTCCTTGAGCGCGTCCTGCCGCTCCCAGGACTTGATGCGGTCCCACTCACGACCCACATAAGCGCGCAACAAGTTGTATGCGCGACGCCCTTCGTTCATTGTTGTTTCAACTCCATCGTCTCGATCGCTTCATCAAAAGATTTCGAAAGCGTTTTGATTCTATCCACCATTCCCGCCACCTCGTTGCTCTCTTTGATCGACCCCGAAAGCATCTTTGCTTTGAGTTCTGACAGTGCGGCAAGAGCCTCATGGAGGTGCGCCCACCCGGCGTCGATCGCATGTTCGGCACTTCTATAGTGGGCGATCTCGGTTTGCTTGACATGGGCCTGGGACAGCAAAGCATCACGAAGTTCCGATGTTTCAGCGGACTCGATCTTTGCATTTTGCGCAGCAAGACCTGACTCTGCGGCCGCGCGTAGCGTTGAGGGTGACGCTTTTCCGGACTTGCTCCAGGCGAACTGGGTCGCCTGACCGACCAGTGCGTCCGCTTCGACAAGGAGTTCCTTGGCAATCGCGCGCGATTCTGGCGAGGAGGTGGGGGATGAGGCGATCTGAGCGATCTCAGCGCGCACTTTTGCAAACGGCTTGACGACGCTGGGGTTCGACAACGCTTGCGATCGATCCTTTGAAGATTTGATAACTGTCCGCACCGCGAGCACACCTGCACCAGCAGCGAGCAGAAGTAGCAAGAGCGCAAAACTTCCGGTGAATAGCGAAATCAAAAATAGCGCGCCGCCAACGACAGATGCAATAAGGGGCAGGCGTTTCATAGTCGGAGTTTCGCAGAAAGCGCGAAGTCTTGCCAGTCCAGGCCGTTGAATCTGACGAAAGGTTGCCAAACAAGCGACCGCGAAATTGCGATGTCACCCGACAGACTATACCAATCATTGTGGGTCTCCCACTCGCGCACCCAAGACAATGCAAGTGGAAGATTAGATACTGGTGTCAAAAACCTAAACCTCAGATCGCTTATATCCATCTCCAAGTCAGTGGGGGTAGCCCCGTTTCGTAGCGAAACCCACTCAAACTCCAGCGTGCCGCCCGCCCAACGGCGAGAGAGGTCCACCCCCCACGCCCGGTCATAGCCCCTGCCGTTTCCTGGTGCGTTTTCGGGCCGCCTGATCTGTGTCAGAGAAGTTCCTTGGATGGCGAAATGGTCTCCGACCGCGTAACTCACCCCCACCGAATCCCCCACCCGCGCTGCCACGCCTCTTGTAAGTCCGACCCCATTGTCGCTGACTGCGATCTTGATCGGGAGCGCAGCGATGACGAGGATTGTGTCGTACCGCAAGGCTGGGACGGTTTCGCGCATCATGTTTTGGGTCCCAAACGGAAGGTACTGTTTGCCGATCCGCCATGTGCCGCGAGATTCTATGTACGCCTCGTCGAGCGAGTCTGGGTCGCCGCCATTGTCGATTTTTTCTAGCCTTTGTGTGACTTTAAGGATGTTGCCCGTTTCGAGCACCATGTGCATCCCGATCACGCTGTATCGCCCTTGCGCGTCGTACCAGCGGAGGAGGTTCGTCTGCCCCGCGTTCGCCGACCAGGTGGGGGTAAGTTCGGCGAAAATCGCGACCTCAGGCGTCTGAGCCTGCGAGAGAGCCGCCAGGAAAAACGGGAGTCCGACAACCAGGGCCCGAAAAGCGCGGGCTATGGGCACAAGACGCACTCCACAATCTGCTTTGAGAAGTCGACTGGCGGCCTAAAAGGGGTCCCCAATGCTGTCCAGATGTTCTCGACGATCGAATCGTCGAGGGGAAGTGTCGATTCCGTACCAATCCTCATATCGCGAACGGTCAATTCGTGCGCATTACGTTCCTTTGCTCCAATAATGATGACGAGCATCGCGCCAAAATGGTCGGCGAGTTTCATCTGCCGGGAGAGTTTCTCATATCCAAGCGAGCATTGCGCTGGGATAGAACTTTCGTGAAGAAGGCGAGCCACTAGTCGCGCTCTGTGCCAGTTCCGCTCGTCGTCAGCGACGACAAAAACTTTTCTGTTGTCCAAACGAATGTACTCGCCCGCTGCCTCGACGGCGATGATAGCCCTCTCAATCCCCATCGCGACGCCCACGCTCGGGGTGTCGGGTCCGCCGAGTTCCTTCACAAGATTGTCGTACCGTCCCCCCCCGCACAGCGCACTCTGCGCGCCAAGACCGGCACCATGAACCTCAAACACGGTGTCCGTATAGTAATCCAGTCCGCGCACGATGTCGTCTTGTACTCGGAAGGGAACGCCTATCTCCTTCAAGTGCGACTGCACGGCATCAAAGTGCGCCTTGCTTGCGTCTTCCAAAAACCCATGGATCGAAGGCGCCCCCACCAGGATCGCCTTCAGTTCATCGCTTTTCGTGTCCAATAACCGTAACGGGTTCTTGCGCGCCTTCTCTTGGTCCCCCGTGGATTGGCTCGACAGCCATGTGGAGACGTGGCCCAGGAGAGCCGCAGAATAGTTCTCTCTAGTCCCCCCCCGACCAATGCAGTTCAACAGCACCTCTACGTCAGTAAGCCCGAGGCGCTTATAGAACTCCACAGTCAGATCGATCACCTCGGCGTCTGCCACAGGCGACGAAGAACCGATCAGTTCTACCCCCACCTGATGCGCCTCTCGGCACCGGCCTTTCTGCGGACGCTCATAACGGAATATCGGGCCGCAGTACCATAGTCTCGTGATCTGTCCCGGCTGACCAAGCGAGTGCTCGAGATACGCCCGCATAGCAGGTGCGGTCATTTCGGGCCGAAGCGTGATGTTTCGATCGCCTTTATCGATGAAGGAATACATTTGTTTCGACACGACTTCGCTCGTGTCGCCGCTCGAGCGCACGAAAAGTTCCGTGTCCTCGAAGGTGGGGGTACGAATTTCGTTGTATCCGTAGAGCCGCACCAGATTAGAAAACACAACCTCGATCCACTGCCACTTCTCGACTTCGCCCGGCACCGCGTCATAGGTGCCTCTCGGTGCCTGGTACTTTTTTGCCATCAGTCCAGTCTGCCGTTGAGTGCGGTTTCCAAGAAAACGTTGAACGCCGCCGAGGGCATGGGTCGCGTATCGCCGAGCAGCCGCGCCGTCATCAGCACGCGGCACACGCTTTCCAG
>CAYYZP010000386.1:0-5659 GCA_964476165.1 uncultured Fimbriimonadaceae bacterium | reverse complement strand
AGGGGGTGAGGAGAAAAACCAGTATTACCTCGACAGACTGACAGAGTTATACTGGTTCTTATGGAAGCATTGATGTTGGGTGTGGGAGTCGTGATCGGAGCGGTAATCGTTTTCTTTGCCGTTGTCCGTGGACTCCAGTCGAAGGCTGAAACGAACGCCGAGGCAAAGACGGAAGTGGCCGTCCTGAAGAAGGAGATCGAAAAGCTCAGCGAAAATCACGCTGACCGAATCAAGGCGTATGAAGACGCGGAAAAGGCGATGGCTGACACCTTCGACGCGATATCGCTCAAAAACCTCAATGCCGCACTCGAACAGCACAAGAACTTGTCTGAAGGTGACATCGAGCAACGCCGCAAATCGATCGAAGAGATGCTCAAGCCATTTAGTGACCGACTGAAGGATCTGTCGCTGCACAACACCGAAATCGAGAAGAGCAGGGCGGAAGCCTACGGCGCGATGCTCTCTCAGATCAAAAACCTCGGCGAACAACAGACGGGATTGACGAAAGAGACCAACCGCCTCGTCAAAGCGCTGCAGGACCCCGGTTCTGCAGGCAGTTGGGGAGAAATGGTTCTCGAACGAGTTGTCGAGTTGGCGGGCCTGGAGGAGCACTACTCCTTTGACCAGCAATCAACGTCCGTGAGTGAGGACGGCAGCCAGCGGCCGGATATGATCGTCGAACTCCCCGGCAGACGCATCCTCATTATTGATTCAAAGGCGCCGATGCGCGCTTACATGGACGGCCTTGAGTCGCCCGACGAAGAGATGCGCGCTACTTTTTTCCGTGCGCACGCCGGGAAACTTTTTGAGCACGCGAAAGAACTCAAGAAGCGCGACTATTCTAAGCGAGACGGCGCACCGGACTTTACAGTCATGTTCATCCCGAGCGAATCGGCGTTCCGTACGGCGGTGGAGTCACGGCCATCACTCATTGAAGAGTGCATGGATTGCAACGTTGTGGTCGCTACCCCCACCACACTGCTCGCTTTGCTGCGCGCTGTGAACTATGGTTGGCAGCAGGAAAAACTCGCCAAGTTCGCGAGCGAAGTGCAAAGGGACGGTGCCGAACTCTACAATCGAATCGGGAAACTCGTCGACCACTATGTGAAACTGGGCAATGCACTCAAAAGCGCGGGTTCGGCCTATAACGAGTTTGGAGGAACGCTAGAGGCGCGGGTTCTCCCCGCAGCAAGAAGGTTCAAAGAACACGGTGTCCAGACGAACAAGGAAATGGCTGCCATCGAGCCAATTGAGTTTGAAGCACGACCCCTGCAGAGCAACGAACTCGCGCACACTGCGGCCCTTGGGTTTTCTGAACTCACTGAAGACTAATAGCGTCACACATGCCTCAGCAGTACGGAGGAGGCACGACGACACTGCTGAGGCTTTGTCACGCACCACCCTTCACTCTGCGCCCTCCTGGCACAAAACGACTCGCGCAATCGTCTAAGACGTTTGGGCTAGAATCATCGTAACAATGATCCTCGCCTCATTAGCGCTCATATCTATCATGGTCACGACAAAACAACAGACGGCCCTGCCCCAGGACCAACGGATGGACTGGTGGCGCGACGCGCGGTTCGGGATGTTCATCCATTGGGGCCTCTACGCCGTGCCGGGGGGGGAGTGGGGCACAGGCACCGATTACGGCGAGTGGATCCTCACCTCTGCGCACATCCCAGTCAACGAATATGAGAAGTTTGCGCCGCAGTTCAACCCCGTCAAGTTCGACGCCGACGCATGGGTGAAGATGGCGAATGACGCGGGGATGAAGTACATCGTCATCACCACCAAGCACCACGACGGGTTTGCGCTATTCGATAGCAAGGTGAGCGACTACGACGTGATGGCGACGCCGTTCAAGCGCGACATCATGAAAGAACTCGCCGAGGCGTGCAAGCGGGGGGGGATTAAGATGTGTTGGTACCATTCGATCATGGACTGGCACCACCCCGACTATCTTCCTCGCCGCGATTGGGAGGATCGGAGCGCGGTGGGGGCGGAGATGGATCGGTATGTCAAGTACCTTCACGGCCAAGTGAGCGAACTGCTGACGAACTATGGCGACATCGGGGTCATGTGGTTCGATGGCGAGTGGGAATCGACCTGGAACAGCACATACGGCGACGCGCTTTATCGCTACTGTCGTTCTTTGCAGCCCAGCGTGATCGTCAACAACCGCGTGACCGTCGGCCGCACGGGGATGGAAGACGCTAAAAAGGAGAAGATCGGCGACTACGGCACGCCAGAGCAGTTCATTCCGGCCGAGGGCATTGCAGGGCTCGATTGGGAGACCTGCATGACGATGGGGCGGCACTGGGGATACAACAAACGCGACACGTTCAAGTCGCCGCAAGAGTTGTTGCGCAACCTGATCGACCTCGCCTCGAAGGGGGGGAACTATCTGCTGAACGTTGGGCCGAAACCAGACGGTACTTTCCCGCAGGCGTCGGTTGACATCTTGAAGAACTATGCGCGGTGGATGTCGAAGAACAGCGAGGCGATCCATGAGACAAGTGCCTCGCCGCTCGGCGCGCTCAAGTGGGGAAGATGTACGGCGAAGCAGGTGGGGGACAAGTGGCGGCTGTACCTCAGCGTGTTCGATTGGCCGACGGATGGGCGACTGGTCGTGCCATTAGTGGGGAAAGAATCGTCGAAAGCATGGCTCTTGGACGGGGGGGGAGCGCTAAAGACTGAAAAAGCAGGGAGCGATATTGTAATCAATGTGGCCCGAACCACTAGTGACCCGGATGCGACTGTGGTGGTGCTCGAACTTCCCACCAAGCCGATCGTTTACCGCGCCCCCAAGATCGTCGCGGAGGCGGACATTTTCGTAAAGTCGCTTTCTGTCACCCTGACGGACTTTTCAGAGGAACTCGAAGTGCGCTATACGACCGACGGGTCCGAGCCGTCTTCGTCTTCGCCTGTTTACTCTGGCCCAATCACTGTCACCGCGACCGGTTCGGTCAAAGCCCGCGCGTTTCACAATGGAAAACCGGTCAGCGACCTCGCGGAAAAGCGCTTTGAAAAGGTCGAGCCGCTTCCTTCGATGGCGGCCGGCAAGAACAAAGGTCTTTCGCGCACGCTCTATGCAGGCAATTGGAACGTGCTGCCCGATTTTGGCGAAATGACGGCCCAAGAGACCGGCGTCACTGAACTCGTATCGCTTGGCTCCGACAAGTTTCCTGAGTATGTCGGCCTGCTCCTTTCAGGAACGGTGTCCGTTCCGTCGACATCTGTTTTCCGTTTTGCACTAGACTCCGACGACGGCTCGCGCCTCTGGATCGATGGCGAGTTGGTGGTGGACAACGATGGGCTCCATGGTCCCGAGACCAAGGTGGGGGCGATCGCCATCGCCAAAGGCGCGCACAATATTCGTGTGGAGTATTTTAACAAGACCGGCGGATCGGCGCTTAAACTCTCAATCGGCGCAAGTGGCGAAGACTTCGTCGAGGTTCCGGCAAAGTCGTATCGGCACTAGTGTGCTTTTAGCAGGATGGCAGGATGAAGAAGGAGCATTGGCGCGAGAAGAGTGCCGAATCAGCCGTTCTCAACAATCCGTGGATGTTCCTCTTCCTCAATGTACTGCTCATAGTGTTGATCGCACTTTGGGTTGTCTTTTCCCGTGATCAGGAGACTGGTAGTGTAGTTCCGACACCACTTGCATTTGTGTTGCTTGGCTTTTGGATCGTTGTTGCGATCTGGACAGTCTCCGTCGTTCTTGAAGATCGTTCTTGGTGGCTACTCTGGCTCGATGTGTTCGCCTTGTAAGGCTACTTCTATGCGCTCTATGAGTTATTGGGGCATGCGCTTGCAACGTCTTCGTCTAACAGAAAAATAGAGTGAAGACGCGCCTACATCACGCAGGACAGGAACGTCCATAATCACCAGATGAGTGACTTGAAGGTCCGTGGCCTTTGGTGCGGGGCGGGCGACGCGGGGAAGACGCCCGAAAGCGTCGATGCGTTCGTCGCACGCATCGCGGGCGCGGGTTTCAACCTCATCCTCCCGAACCTGAAACAGGGTCACGGCCGCCTGTGCTGGCCGAGCAAAGCGTTTCCGCAGATGGTCGCCGAAGGCTATCAGGACTTCGACTTGCCCAGGCACCTGCTGGAGTCTTGTCGCAAGCGCGGAGTGGAAATCCATGCGTGGTTTATCGACTTCATGGAGGGCGCCGATCACCCCCACCCGGAGTGGGCGATGCTCGATCGCAACGGAAACCCGACGGACAGCGAAATGCTCCGTGGGCAGAAGATCGGTGCACGCTGGATGTGCCCCGCGCAGAGACCGGGATACACGGACCAATGGCTCGTTCCAATCTATCGAGAATTCGCGGAGATGTACGCGTTCGATGCCGTCCACCACGACTATGTCCGCTATCCTGGAGACCTTGCGCCTGACCAATACTGCTTTTGCGACTACTGTTTGGCACATATCCCAAAGTGGGGGGGGTATGCGACGCGCGCGTTTCCAGACCGCGCGTTCCCCCACCCGATGTACGACCGTGAATATCTTGAGGCGCACTGGGAGCCGAGCCCCCGCGTGCTGCCGAGCGCATGGGCGGAGATGCCTCGAGAGAAAAAGGCAGACTTTTTGCTTGAGCAAGGGTTTTTTGAGCGGGGCCGCAAGGATCTCGACCACTTTTTCTACGAATACCGCATGCACTGTATCACCGAATTCAACCGAGAGTGCGCCGAAGCGGTGAGAAAAGCCAAACCGGGGATGAAAATCTCGGCAGCCGTCTTCAAAAATCCGATCCACAGCGGAAGATTTATCGGCCAGGACTGGACTCGGTATGCACCCTACGTTGACGTGGCCATGCCGATGGACTATCGCGACCACTTTCCCGGCTCGTTCAACGACTATCTAATCTTGCTAGCGGAAACAATTGAAGATCAAAAAATATGGGCAAGAAACTTCCGCGAGTACTATCCCGGCGCGGCGATCAACTTCATGTTCTGGGAAGAAGAACTGCCGCTCAAGGCGCTCGCGCTCGCGGTCGAGGCGGGCGATGTCGAAAACGCGCCGCTGTTTCTTGGTCAAATCGCGGCACGCCTTTTGCAGACCGATCCATCGCTGTACCGCGAAGTCGAAAAATGGGTGGGTGGGGGCGAGAAGGGCGACCTGCGCGACGCTCAGCGGTACCTTTCGCACAAGCGGTCGGAGTTCTTCACGATCAAGACTGGTCGCGACGCACCCTGGTTTGCATCACGCTTGCGGAAATTTGCAGACGATCCTCCAAGAAAGTATTGGCCAAAAGAAAAACTGGAAAAACTCGTGGAGACGGTGGAGCGATCGGGCGTCGACGGAATCGTGCTTTTCTGCGAGGGCCACTTGCACCAGTACGGGCTGTGGAAGACTTCTAAGGGGATGTTTACCTAGTCCCTATGCAGCCGAATACCCTTCCAACTGGTTCTTCATCATCCGATATTGCGCGTAAGCAACGCCCGCGATGACGATCAAAAGCAAGAAAGACTGCGCTGCGGCGGAGCCCGCGTGGAACTTCTGCCACGCCTCGCGATAGATGTGGTACCCGATCACGCTCGTCGTGTCGTTCGGCCCCCCCCTGGTCATCATGTAGATCGGCGTGAACAACTGGAACGCCCCGATTGTCGATGTCACCAGAACAAAGAGCGTGGTGGGGGCGAGCATCGGGATC
>CAYYZP010000385.1:0-2737 GCA_964476165.1 uncultured Fimbriimonadaceae bacterium | reverse complement strand
TCGATGGCCGATTGAGGAGATATCGCCATGACGACATCGAGGTTTGCGGCGTCTTCTTCTGTTGCCGGAAAAGCCTTGTAGTCACTCTGGATCGTTTTCTAGCCAAACGGGACGTTCCTCGTGATCTCCCACTCCATGTGTTGGTCGAGTTCTGCTGGGCTCATGTTCGGCACTTCGAGAGTCCTTACCAAAACGGCGCCTTGTCCCGCGATGGAGACGACCATGTCTTTAGTTCCGACTCCTGCCGAACCACACAATTGCTTAAGGACGTTTCCGACGGCTTCGCTGTCGTGGATGCCGATATGATCGACGGCTCCTTCGGGGGTCATGGCCTGGGCCAAAGCCGTAATCGTGGGCAGGCCGCCAGACAATTTGATCTCGGCGATCTTGATGCTCTGGCTGCCTATGTCGACTCCGACTGCACCACTCAAATTTTTAGCCATGTACGATAATCCCAATCAAGCAAAGGAGGCGGACTAATGATAGCACCGCACCAGGCTCACTGTCAACGATTTTCCAGCCTGCCTACTGAACTAGACGCAGGTTGAAAGCACGTTCGTTACAACGAACAGGCACCGACCTCGTAAAAACACCAGAATTTTCCTATCGCGAACGACTTAGGACCGTTCGCATCAGGGGTTCGGCGGCTTTGGCGAGAACCGGGGCGCGATCGTCTCAAAGTACACGTCCGGTGGGCCGTTCCTCGTGCTCGTCCAGAAGAACCAGTAGAGGGATGGTCGCCTATAGGTGTCTCGATTGAACGCACCGTTGAGGGGATCCATAGCAATATTGAGGCCAGACTCATTGTCTGCCCGCTCAATTGGGACGGCCTCCTCACGCAGTTCTACGAGCGGTACGACGTTAGCGGTGTAATCGGGCATCAGCCCCAGAGGGTTGCCGCTCTCGTCGACTCCCGCATAACGGACTCTGACAAGCCTGTCTTCCATGCCGGACAGAAAGAACACCCGTCCGGTCGCAGGATCGACCTGATAGAAACGTTCGGACACGGGCAGACCGATCTGGTCGTCCCAGAAAACCTGGAAGGACGCTAAGGTGCCGTCTGCGTCCAGGGCGACCGGGGTCGGCAGTTTGATGCCGAACCTGGTGCTGGCCATGAACGGTCGCGTCGCTTGGCTGCCATCGCCCGATGTCCGCGTGACGGTCATGAAACTCCTGTCCCATCTGAGAAGGTCGGTGGCGAGTGCAGCGCCGTTCGTCGAGTTGCCCCAGTAACTCAGGTCGCCGAGCAGGTCTCGGAACGGGTCACCTGCGTTTTGATAGATGCCGATGAACCGGTCATCGTAGACCATGCTGACTGTGCGATAGTTCGCGCCGGGGCCCGTGCTTACTTTGTAGTAAGTCGGTGCGTACCGCACGAAGAGGCGCAGCGAGCGCGGGACAAGGGCACCGGAGAACCTTATGCTGCCCGTCCGGGTTTCGATGTAGACGCGGCCACCAAGGGTGGTCGGGAACGTCACGACGCCTGTCTCGCGGTCGAACTCCTGTCTTGCCTTGTCGAGGATCGAGACATAGTTGTTCGGCGCAACTTGTTCGAGCAAGTCAATGTATTCGTCTGCCGGATTGAACGGTGCAAGTGGATTATTGATGACCAGGTCGTTCCTCGAAAGCCTCCAAAGTGCGCCGGGTGCCCAATAGACGCCGGTCGACGGATCGATTTCGAGTTCATCGATGCGTGGACCGTAAACGAGTTGCGACTGGTCGCCGTCTGGTGCGCCGGTGGCGTCCGCACGCATCCGCGTTATGAACGCCTCGCTGTACGATTTGCCTCTGAGTTTTCCAGTGAACGCGACATCGATGACTGCATCCGCCGAATTGCGATATCTTCGAAGAACCGCGGACGGGCCGCCGATCGACTCGAAGGCGTTGCCCATGTCGAGCGATCGCGGGGGAGTCCATTCCGTGCCGTCGAACGAAGCGAAGTTAATTCGCCCGAACCCTGTCGAGGTAGTCGCATAGAACACGGTCGCGTTTTCGCCTCTTTGTACGACGCTGGGCTTGCTCTTGCTCGATTCAAGGTCGAACGGCATTCCGACCGACGGGAATATCTCGTTGACATTTCCGTTCGGATCGAAGTTGAGCGGCACGACGAACAATTGTTCGATGTCCCTTCGGTTTCCGGCAGGATCGACGACCGTGACATCGCCGAGAAAGGCCATGTACCGTTCCGCAATTCCGGTCCGTCCGATTGGTGCTGGAAACTCCATTTGATCGAAAGTGCCTGAAGACGGGAAGGCGGGCGCGCCAAACCGGTCCGATCCAGCCACCAGCGTCTCACCTGCACCATAAGTGAACAGGGCGGCGGGGGGGGTCGTCGGGAAGGCGTTCAACATGGCGCGATCGAACCATCGAGCCGCGTTGGGCTGTTGCCACCCATTGAAATCTCCGATCGGGCTTTGCGTGTCGGCCGGCACGATAAGAGGCTCGAAAAAGAGCGACGAAATATAGATTCTCCATTGAGGTTCGGTCGCAGTATCGGCTTCCAGTTTCAGTTTTGGATCCCATGAAGGGAGGTTTGTGTCGTCTACTCTGTCGGAAACGTGTGCCACGTAAAGGTGCCCACGGAAGTCGCGCATGGCGCTTGGCGTAGCGTTTGAAAACCGGAACGGCTCGTCGCCAGTGATGTTCGACTCGATGCTCGGTGCGGCCTTCGTTGTTTGTCTCGAAGTGAAGCGCGTTTCGCTGACCGTAAACTTGAGGTTCAGACCAGGGTTGGTAT
>CAYYZP010000384.1:0-1516 GCA_964476165.1 uncultured Fimbriimonadaceae bacterium | reverse complement strand
CATCTCGTCGGTCATGTCGAGGCCGTAGGCGAAGCCAGTCGGGCCGACGCGCTTTGCAGAAAGCAAAACGTCGATACCCCCACCGCTTCCGAGGTCCAGCACCGTTTCACCTGCCGACAACGTAGCGAGCGCCGTCGGGTTTCCGCAACCAAGCGAAGCCTTCACTGCGTCTTCTGGAAGCCCGAGTTTTTCTGCTTCCGTGTAAAGTCCACCAGTGATCGGGTCGTCACAGCCACAGCCTGAGCCACAACATCCCCCACCGTCCTTTACTGTCTTGGCGATTTCCGAATATTTTTCTTGCACCTTTCGGTGTGTTTCATTTAGTTTCATTTTTTCTCCGTACAGCAATTGCACAACGAGCCTGCGAAGGCACCTATAGCAAATGCAGCGTCTGAATTGATCCGACAAACCATGAAGCGCCCGCGCCTTTCGACGTCGATCACTCCGGCGATGCGGAGTTCTCTGATGTGGTGCGAGATGCGCGGAGTGACCTTTTGTGTGCCTTCGATTCGGCAACAGACGTCACCGATCGACGCGCCGATCTCCGTGATTTTTTCGCCCTCGACGGCCAGGTAGCAGAACTCGGGGCAGCACATAAGATGGCCCACGATCTGGAGCCTGGTCGGGTCTCCCAGAGCCTTGAATATCTTCGCCATGTGTTCAGGTTGGTTTGATAGTTCAACAGTCATTGAACTATTTATACCATACGATGGGAGGGGATAGGACTTATAGGACGGCGCAGGTTCAAATCGAGCCCGGGTCCATACTGGAGCCCGATGTTCAAGAGGCTGATGCAGGGAGTGGACCGGTTGCTGGGGCGCGGGGTGATCGACGAGGCGCTTTACGAGCAACTCGAACAGGATCTGCTCCAGGCCGACACGAACGTCAAGACCGCGCACGAGATTTTGTCGGAACTGCGGGGCGAGGTCAGGTCCAACAAGATCAAGGACGCTGTCGGGATCAAGGCGGCGCTGCAAGAATCAATTCGTCGTCGGTTCGCGCAGACCGATGTTTCCTTGGCCGTTTCTTCGGTTGCGCCGACGGTGTATCTTTTTGTGGGCGTCAATGGTGTTGGAAAAACGACGACGATCGGAAAATTGGCGTCGCGGTTGACGCGGGGGGGGTCGCGCGTTTTGTTGGCGGCAGGGGATACGTTTCGGGCGGCGGCGATCGAGCAGTTGGAGATTTGGGCGGAGCGTTCTGGATCGGAGTTCGTGGGGGCGCAGCCGGGTGCGGACACGAGTTCGGTGATCTTCGATGCCGTGACGGCGGCTAAGTCGCGCGGCATTGATTTCGTTTTGGCGGACACGGCGGGGCGTCAGCATACGAAGGCGAACTTGATGGCGGAGTTGCAGAAGGTTGCGCGTGTGACCGAGCGCGCGCTAGGTCGGCCAGCGGACGAAGTGCTTTTGGTCTTGGACGCGAACACGGGGCAGAACGCGATCCGGCAGGCGGAGGAGTTCTCGTCTGCGGCAGGGGTGACAGGGCTGGTGCTGACGAAACTCGACGGCACGGC
>CAYYZP010000383.1:0-1521 GCA_964476165.1 uncultured Fimbriimonadaceae bacterium | reverse complement strand
CGGCGAACGCCTTGGCCTGGTTCTCGACTTCGATCGCGCGCTGCAACTGCCGCTGGCGAACTTTCAAGAGTTCCTCTGCGCGGATGGCGTCGTAAAACGCACTGTGGACATCGAAGAGGGTCCTGCGCACCGTTGCGATCGCGCTGTCGCGCGAGGCGTCGCGCGAATACGCGCTCAGCCGATAACTCGCTTCCCTCGTCCCATCGTCAAAAAGCAACAACGAAGCAGTCACGGACGACGTGCTGGAAACGTCCTCGAACAGTCCTTTGCCCGGCCCAGTCAGCGTGTCGAGACGCGAGGTTTCATAAACATACGTCGGCGTGAGGGAGGGATAGTACGCGGACTTTGCGGCAAGGGCAGAGGAGCGTGACGCCTGATACTGTGAAAGCGCAGACTTGATCGTGCCGTTGCTGCTCATCGCGTGATCGAGCGCCTGGTCCAGGGTCATGCCCTGTTGGCCGAGCGCCAGCAAAGGCAAAACAACGAGCAAGACCGTCAGTAATCGCTTTGAACCCATACACCACACCACGAACCCCCTTCTCCCTCGCCCGTTATACTCGTGAAGCGGGGGGCTGGTTTCAGGCACTGCATCGAAACGCCCATTGTGCTTCCGGCGGGGCCGGGCCGTGCCAAAATGGGCTCGGGCACGACCATGACCACTTTGGCAGAGATCGAACGAAGCATCGGCGACACGTATTCGTCGCTTTTGACGCACAAGTGCAAGACGATCGACCGGTCGCGCCTCCACCTGCCGGGACCGGACTTTATTGACCGGGTCATGATCCACTCTGACCGGAACTCGCAGACGCTGCGGAGCATGGGTGCGTTGTTTGGGCACGGTCGTTTGGCGGGGACTGGGTACATGAGCATCCTCCCTGTCGACCAAGGGATCGAGCACAGCGCGGGCGCGAGTTTTGCTAAGAACCCGGACTATTTCGATCCCGAGAAGATCGTTGAACTCGCGGTGGAAGGAGGGTGCAACGCGGTTGCTTCGACCTTGGGCGTACTGGGTTCTTGTTCGCGTCGTTGGGCGCACCGGATTCCTTTCATCGTGAAGATGAACCACAACGAACTCTTGACTTATCCGAACAAGGCGGACCAGATCATGTTCGCTCAAGTAGAGCAGGCGTGGAACATGGGCGCGGTCGCGGTAGGGGCGACAGTGTACTTTGGGAGCGACGGGGGGGGGCGACAGATCGTCGAGGTCTCTGAAGCGTTTGCGCGCGCGCACGAGATGGGGTTGGCGACGGTTTTGTGGTGTTACTTGCGCAACAATGAATTTAAGAAGGACAAGGACTATCACTTGTCGGCAGATCTGACGGGGCAGGCGAACCACATCGGCGTGACGATCCAGGCGGACATCATCAAACAGAAACTTCCTGAGTGCAACGGCGGGTACAAGGCATTGAACACGGGCGGGTCTTCTTATGGGAAGTTGGACGAGCGCATTTATACGGAACTCACTACAGACAATCCGATCGATCTGACGCGATACCAGGTGGCCAACTGCTTCATGGGCCG